>JBEKZK010000697.1:0-3425 GCA_049509935.1 Xanthobacteraceae bacterium
GCCGCGGGCGGCGCACCATCCTCAAGCACATCGGCAACGCGCTGCTGGTCCAGCACCGGGTGTCGGGGCGCGTCGCCATCGCGGAGAAGCCGGACGTGCTGTGGGACCGGCCCGACATCGAACGGCTGTACGCCCGGCTGGAGGACGAGTACGAGCTCAAGGAGCGGGTCGGTGCGCTCGGCCGCAAGCTCGCGGTGATCTCGGAGACCGCGCAGGCGCTGACCGACATCATCGACACCCAGCGCTCGCTGCGTCTCGAGCTCATCATCGCGCTGCTCATCGTGCTGGAGATCGTCGTCGCGTTCTTCCAGATCTTCGCCGCCCGCAACGGGCATTGACGATCAGACGATAAATGGCTCGATGATCAAGCCTCCTTCCCTTCCCGGCGGCGCCCCCGCGACATCGCGACGCCCGATGTTCTTCCGCGTCTTTCCCTCCATCATGCTGCCGATGTTCCTGGCGGTGGTGGACCAGACCATCGTCGCCACCGCGCTTCCGGCGATCGCCGCATCGACGGGCGACGTCGAGCGCGCCTCGTGGGTCGTGGTGTCCTACCTGATCGCCTCGACCATCGCGGCGCCGGTGTACGGCAATCTCGGCGACGTATTCGGCCGCCGCCGCCTGATGTTCGTGGCGCTGCCGATCTTCATCGTGGCGTCGCTGATGTGCGCCGGCGCCCGCAACATCTGGATGCTGATCGCCGCCCGGGTGCTGCAGGGCTTCGGCGGCGGCGGGCTGATGACGCTCTCCCAGGCGCTGATCGGCGAGGCGATTCCGCCGCGCGAGCGGGCGCGCTACCAGGGCTACCTCGCCGCCGTGGCGGTGTCGTCCAATGCGTTCGGTCCGGTCGCCGGCGGCTACCTGACGCAGCACTTCGGATGGCCGTCGATCTTCCTGATCAACGTGCCGGTCGGGCTGTTGGCGATCTGGCTGACGTTCCGCCTCGAGCCGCATCCGCGGTCCGCGGAGCCGTGGCGGTTCGACGCGCCCGGCCTGTTGCTGTTCGCGCTGTTCGTCGTGCCGATGCTGCTCGCCCTCGAGCAGGGCCAGCGCCTCGACCCCGCGGCGGTGCCCGGCATCCTCGGCCTCGTGGCCCTGAGCATCCTCGCCGCCGGCCTGCTGCTGTGGCGGGAGAAGCGCGCCTCCTCACCGCTGCTTCCGCTCACGCTGCTGCGGCAGCCCGCGATCTGGCGCACCGACGCGCTCGCCGCCTGTCACGGCGCCGCCCTGGTCTCGCTGATCACCTTCCTGCCGATCTACCTGATCGTCGTGCGCGGGCTGTCGGCCGCCGAGACCGGGCTCATGCTGGTGCCGCTGACCATCGGCATCGGCGCCGGCTCGCTGATCACCGGACAGATGGTGGCGAAGACCGGCCGCACCATGATCTTTCCCTCGGTCGGGCTGATCCTGGTCACCCTCGACATGCTGGTCCTCGCCTTCTGGGCACAGGATCTGAGCATGCGGCAGCTGCCCTGGATGCTGCTGGAGACCGGGCTGTTCGTGGGCACCGTGATGGGCGTCGTGCAGGTGACGGTGCAGAAGGTGGCCGGCCCGCGGCTGCTCGGCGAGGGAGCGGCCTCGGTGCAATTCTCACGCTCGGTCGGAGCCGCGTTCGGCACCGCGACGGTCGGGGCGGTGCTGTTCGCCGTCCTCGCCGCGACCGACCCGGACGCCGCGCATCTGTTCGCCGCCATCGTGGAGCACGGACCTGCCGCGGTCTCGAGCCTGCCGTCCGCCCGCCAGGGCGTGCTCCGGGGCGAGATCGCCGAGGCCTTCCGCGCCGCCTTCCTGACGGTTGCGAGCTTCGCGGGCCTCGGCGTCATCGTCGCGCTGTCGATCCCGGCGCGACGGATCTCCTGAAAAGCCGGCAGGATTCCCGCGGTGTCCGTCGCGGGTGTCGGATTCGGCCAAGCATTGGCGCGCAGATTCATCAAATCTTAACCGCGTTGGCCCGCTAATTCCGCAGGCGACATGACTCCGCGAGGACATTCCATGATTGCTGATCCTGCGCATCCGCTGGTCATCGTGCCGACTTTGCCAATATCGACTCCATTGCGGCGGCGAGGTGCCGGCTATTCGGCGCTGTCCATGCGTCACGGCCGCAACATCTACTATCGAGATCATGATTTCTACCGCCAATTATGCCGAGTCGAGCGAGGTATTACTTTACGGAAAACGGCGGCTCGTCACGCGCAATTCTTTGCTTGTGTCGAATCAGCGGATTGCGGCAAGCTGGTGCCGTTCCTGCTCAATGGGGCAAGCCGCACATGAACGTCATCGTCTTCGCCTCGCGCAAGGGCGGCTCGGGGAAGAGCACCCTCGCCGTGCACCTGGCCGCGCACGCGGCCAAACGCTACCGTCCGTCGCTGTTGATCGACGCCGACGCACAAGGGTCGATGACGTTGTGGCACAAGCTGCGCGGCACCGGGGAGCCGCCGCTGCGCAACGGCACCCGGGGCGTGTCGGAGATCGTCAAGGCGGCGGAGCAGGAAGGCTTCCAATGGGTCTTCGTCGACACCCCGCCGAACATGTCGCCGGTGGTGACCGACGCGATCCGCTGTGCCACCCTGGTCATCATCCCGGCCCGGCTCGCGGTGTTCGATCTCGCCGCCATCAAGGAGACCATCGAGGTCGCGCGCGCGTCGCGCACTCCCTATGCGGTGGTGCTCAACGCGGCGCCGCCGCGCCGCGACAACATCGAATCGCCGTACGTGGCCGAAGGCCGCGAGGCGATCGCGCGCCTCAACATCCCGGTCTGGGGCGGCCAGATCACCAACCGCGCCACCTATGCGTTCTCGCTCGCCTCCGGAGAGGGCGCCAAGGAGTTCGATGCCCAGTCCCAGGCGGCGGCCGAGGTCGGCCGGCTGTGGCTCGCCATCGAGCGCTCCGTCAAGGCGATCAACGGCGCCCATGCGGGCGGCGCAATGCATCGCGTCGCCGCCTGAAACCGTCAGTTGACAAAGCCCGTTCCCGACAAGGCCGAGGTCGCCCTCGAGTATCCCGACAAGTTCTATGTCGGGACCTTCGAGCGCAGCTCCAGGTTCGATGCCCATCTCGACGCCACCGGGATGTCGCTGGCGCTGCTGAGCGCCGATCCGGCGACTGGAAAATCGGTGCACATCCACATCAACTACGGCCTGCTGGCCGACATCCTGCGGCAGCTCGCCACCACCGTCGCGGCGCTGCCGGCCGATGATCTGCCGCACCGGGAGGCGCTCGACGACGCGGCGCAGGCGCTGCATCGGGCGCTCACGGGTCAGACGTAGAGGCGCTGTGGTGGGACCGTAGCCCGGATGGAGCGCAGCGAAATCCGGGTCGGCGGTGCCGCACGTCTGACACCGCAGCCGCATTCCGCTTCGCTTCATGCGGGCTACAGCAATTGGTAGGCCGGGGGCGTGCCGCGCTTCGGGCGCCGGCCCGGCATG
>JBEKZK010000698.1:0-3420 GCA_049509935.1 Xanthobacteraceae bacterium
CTGATCGCGAGCTGGCTGTCATACGACACCACCGCGGCGACCGGGTCCCAGTAGACCTCCGGCCGCGGCATGAAATGCGCCTCGAGATGATCGGTGTGCAGCTCGACCAGGCCGGGCACCAGCAGGTCGCCGGCCACGTCCTCGGTGCCGCGCGGGGCAGAACCCTCGCCGATGTCGGCGATGCGCCCGTTCGCAACGGCGAGCCAGCCGCGCTCGATGACGCGGTCGGCCAGCACGATGCGGGCGTTGGAGAGGATCAGCTCGCTGGTCGGCTCTGGCATCTGGGTAACGGCGCTCGCCGCGCCGTGCCCGCCGGCGGCGCGGTCCGCCCTACTACGGTCCAGAGCAGATCTCAAGCCGCCCTGGCCAGCTCCGCAACCCGCTCCCACGTGGTCGCCGCGAAGCTCGGGCGAGCGTTCATGCGATCGAGCCAAGTCACCAGATTGGCAGCCGCCGCGGTCAACGGCTCCCACTCCGGCGTCGCGGCCAGGAAGTCCAGTTGCGGCGCCACCAGGATGTCGGCCAGCGTCAGCTCCTCGCCGGCCAGGAAGCTCTTGCTCCCGAGCAGGCGGGAAAGCTCGTTGAACACCGCGTGCGCCTTCGGCATCGCCGTGGCGATGGCCCCTTCGTCGGGCGGCAGGCCCGTCAGGCGCGGCCTGATGATCCTACCTGTAGGATGGGCAAAGGCGCGCTTGCGCGGTGCCCGCCTGCAGGCGCCGACTGTCGGCTGTGGCGGGTCGAGCTTGTGACGGTGGGCACGCTACGCTTTGCCCACCCTACGGATCCTACCTGTGGTGTGGGCAAACGCGCGCTTGCGCCGTGCCCACCTGTACGCGCCGACGGCGGCTGTGGCGCGGGTCGAGCCTGTGACGGTGGCGCCCTACCAGGTCGCGGCACCGGCGCGCTCGGCGAGACGCGGGACGTCCTCCGGCAGCACATAGCCGTCGTGCTCGAGCGCGATGGCGGCGCTCACGATCCGCGCCGCGTAGTCGTCGCGATCACGATAGCGCTCGGCGAGCGACGGGCGCGGATCGCCGCTCGCCTCGCGCTCGGCCTTGGTGCGGGCGAACGGCACGAACGAGCCGTCGAGATAGCACAGTTCGCCGGCGGCCCCGGCGTCGGGGCTGCGCACCGACCAGCCGGTCGCCGTGCCGGTCGGCACCGCGATCTCGGGGAGCAGGAGGCCACCGACCTCGTTGCCGTCGGCATCGACCTTCGGCACCAGGACGCGATACGAATCCGAGAGCGCGGCGGGGAGGATACGGCTGATGATGCCGCGGCCGACGTCCGGACCGTAGTCGAACCGCATCCGCTGGGCCGGTCCTTTCGCCATGGTGAGGCCGGGGATGCCGGCCGTCGGCGCGGCCATGTCGGCGAGCGTGCGGTCGGCGAGCCGCGGATAGCGGCTCGGCGGCGGCGGCGTGCCGTCCTTGACCCAGCGGTCGAGGCCGATCAGCAGGGCGCGCAGCAGCGGCGCATAGTCGGTCTTGTTGTACGGCGTCGCGCAGACGCCCGCCGGCATGGTCGCCAGGCCGACGTGCTGGGTCCCGGTGAAATGATAGATCCGCACGTTGTCGGGGATCTCGCCGTCGCGCCCGCCGGTCGGATCGGTGGTCACCAGCGAGCCGCCGGACTGCCAGTATTCGGTGCTGCTGGTGGTGTGGACGATCTTCGGGCAATTGTTGCGCGCAACGCAGCGCGCCAGGATGCCGTCGCGCGTGCCGGTGAACGGGTCGGTCTCGGTCTGATAGGCAAACGGAAAGCCGACGTCGGGAAAGAACATGAAGCCGTGGCCCATCGGGCTCGCGCGGTTCGGCTCGGCGAAACGGAAGTTGAGAAACATCCGGGCGGTGGCGACGTGCGGGTTCATCCCGTCGAACACGATCCGGTTGGCCTCGTCCTCGTTGAAGCCGCGGTAGAGGAAATCGCGCAGATAGCGGCCGCTCTGCGAGGTGCCGTGGGCGAGCGCCCGGTCGACCGCCGGGTGCGCTCCAGCGGCGAGCGGGCTCGGCTCGCCGCGCGCGTCGGCCGCCTGGTAGCGCAGGAACGAGACGAGGTCGCGGGTCGCCGCGAAGCCGATGCCGGCGACCAGCGGGTTGGCGGCGCGGTAGACCAGCTGATAGATCGCGCCAATGCGGAACGGGGTGCCCGCCGGCAGCAGCCGGACGGTGCGGTTGTCGACGAACTCCCACTGGTCCGCCGCCACCACGGTCGGCGTGTCGGCGTTGCGCTCGCGCACCTCCAGCTTGGCCTCCCTGGTGTCGGTGACGGTCGCCGGGAACGACAGCCGCGCCGCGAGCGTGGTGCGGTCATTGAACAGGAACTCGTCCCACACCGGCTGCTCGATCGGTCCGTCCGCGCCGCGCGCCACCGGAACGTCGATCTGCAGGGCGTTGTCGATCGCCGGCAGGCCGGCGATCCAGCCGCTCCACACGATCGTGAAGCCGTTGCGCATCAGGAACCCGTTGCCGGCCTGCTCCGCGGTCGTCGGATCGTTGCCGCCGGGGGCGCCGTTGAACTGCATCAGCGCGAGCTTGCGGCCGCGGTTGTTGACGTCGTAGAGCAGCGCACCGTTACCCTTGGTCGTGTCGACCGGCTTCAGGATGAAGAAGTCCGACGCGTACTCGACGAGGCCGAGGGCGTTGCGCGGCGCCTTGTCGATGTCGACGATCCCGGCATTGAGCGGCTGCGCTGGATCGAGCTCGCCGTGGAAGCGGCCCGACACCTTCTCGTACGCGCCGACGTCGCCGAACGCCCGACCGGCCGCGAACGGCTCGCGCCGCAGCACCTCGATTCGCGTCACCCGCGCCTCGGCCGACACGCAGAGCACGAGCAACCCGGCCGCGATCAGGCCCACCCGCCGCATGAGCATCCTCCCGGAAAGACAATTCGCGCCGGCGAGTATACCCGGCCGGATTGGCAAAGCGAGCCGGCCCGTACCCGTAGGTTGGGCAAAGCCCGTAGGGTGGGCAAAGCGAAGCGTGCCCACCGCAACACGCCCGGTCATCGCAACATCTCTTCCATGGCAAATGAGGTGCCGTACGGTGGCCAATGCGAAGCATGCCCAACATCGGGATTACGAAATCCTCTCGCCATGTCCCGCTATCGCCGTGCCAAAATCGAAGGTGGCGTCTACTTCTTCACCGTCGTTCTCGCCGACCGATCGAGCGATCTCCTGGTTCGCGAAATCGATCGTCTTCGGCGAATCTACGTAGCACGCGGCGTCTTGCCGGCTGATTGGGGCGGCGATGTGAATGAGATCTCGGGCCCCCTCGGCGAATGATCAGCGATTGTCGTGTCATGTCCTCGTGACGGTGGGCACGCTTCGCTGCCCACCCTACGATCCACGCAGCGGAAACTTTAGTCTGCGCGGAAGAGATGTTGCCAAGTTCGAGCCCGTTGCGGTGGGCACGCTGCGCT
>JBEKZK010000699.1:0-3417 GCA_049509935.1 Xanthobacteraceae bacterium
TCGACCAGCCACTGCAGCAGCCGCTGTGCCGGCGCGCTGCTCAACAGCCGGCGCAGCGGCGCGCTCAGGCCGACGACCTGCTCGATCTGCGGGTTCGCCTCGAAATAGACCGTGATGTCGGGAATGCCGGTGGACTGGTAGGCCGTCGCCACATCGCCCCAGCCGATGGCGACGGACGGAATCTGCCCGCGGCCGAAATCGAACGGTCGCCGCAGCGGCGAGGCGAGCGCGACGATACGCCCCTTTCGGCGCACCCGCGCGCCGAGGCCGATACTCTCGATGCCGGTCTTGGCGGTGCCGCGCGACATCTTGCCGAGGCCGGCGATAGCGAGGCTCAGCGCCACGGCATCGGGCAGCCGCCGCTTGACGTGGGCGGCGAGACAGTCGCTCGGCACGACGTCGAAGCCGCAGCCGGGCATCACCGTGATCCCGGCCTGCACCGCCGCGGCGCCGCGTCCGGCGCAGGCCTCGAACACATCGATCTCGCCGGTGATGTCGAGGTAATGCTTGCGGGCGCTGAGGCAGGCATCCAGCATCGCGGGCGAGGTCCGCGAGAACGGTCCGGCGAGATGCAGCACGGCGTCGACCTCGGCCACCGCCCGGCGCAGCGCGGCGCCGTCCGCGAGATCGACGACGCGATGCTCGAACCCGCTCGCGTCGGCAACCGCGCGGAGCCGCCCCGCATTGCGGCCGGCGAGCAGCGGCCGCAGCCCGAGCGCCTTGGCCCGGCGTGTCACCAGCTTTCCGGTATAGCCGGTCGCGCCGTAGATCATGAACCGGCCGGTCATGCGGTCTCCCGTGCAGGAATCCGGCGGTCCGCGGACCGCCACAACGGCGCGTCACGTGCGGACCGGGGACAGGATCAGCCCCTATCGACCGGAGCCGACCGGGACAGTATCCTCCGAGCCGGAAATTTGAAGCCCAATTCGCCCTGCTGATGGATTCGGCGAAGACCAGCCTTCACGCCCTTGCCCTCGCATTCTACTCCTTCGCAGCAGCAGGGACCCCCCAATGGCGTGCGCACTCGATGGACTGACGGTGCTCGATCTGGGCACCGGGCCGGCCGCTGCCCTGGCGACGATGTTCCTCGGCGACCAGGGCGCGCGGGTGGTGCGCCTTCTCGCGCCAGGAACGCCGCATCTGAGGGAGGGCGGGTTCGTCGTGTGGGATCGTGGCAAGACGTGCGCGAGGCTCGATCTCGACGCGGCGGGCATGGGCCTCGACGCCTCCGACACCCCTCACGCCGCGATGCAGGCGGGCTCGCCGCAGACGGAATTCCTGCGCCTGGTCGCCGGCGCCGACGTCCTCGTCGAGGACTTTTCGCCCGGCTCGCCGCGGCAGCAGCTGGTGGAGTGGCGCCGGCTCAGGCGGCTCAATCCGCGCCTGGTGTGCTGCTCGATCACGGCCTACGGCAAGCGCGGGCCCTGGAGGGACGAGCCGCCGATCGAGGATCTGGTGCTGGCGCGCACCGGCCTGCTGTCCGGCATGCCCGGGTTCCGGCCGGCGCCGGTGCATGTCGTGCATCCGCTGCCGAGCGCCGGCGCGGCGCTGCTCGCCGCGATCGGCATAGCCGCCGCGCTGCTGGCGCGCGAGACGACGGGCCGGGGCCGCCTGGTCGAGACCTCGCTGATGGCGGGTGCGCTGCTCTATCAGACCAAGGTCACCGGAGATCGGCTCGAGCGCCACGTGTTCCAGACCCACCCTGCGGGCAGCGCCCCGTTCTACAGCGTCTATCGGTGCGGCGACGGCCAGTGGGTGCAGCTCGGGTGCGTGCACATCGGCTTCATCACGACGGCCGCAAAGCTGCTGGGGATCGCAGAGCTGGTTGCGCAGGCACGCTTCAACGGCGGGCGGGGGGGCACGACGCCGCCGGACGACGCCGAGCTGCGTGCGATTCTCACCGGCATTCTGCAGACGAAACCCTATGCCGAGTGGGCCGCCGCCTTCGAGGCCGCCGACGTTCCGTTTGCGCCGGCGCGCCTGACCGAAGAGGGCCTGGGCGACCCGCAGGTGGTGCACAACCGCATGGTCACGACGCTCGACGATCCCGGCGTCGGACCGGCGATGCAGATGGGCGTGCCGATCCGACTCGAAAAGACACCGGGCCGTATCGCCGGCCCGCGCGCCGCGGCGCCGTTGGCCGCGCAGGAGGTGACGATCGTCGCGCCGTCGTCTGCGGGATCGATCACGTCCGACGCAACCGATCCGCCGCCGCTCGCCGGCGTCCGCATCCTCGAGATCACCAATCTGATCGCCGGGCCGACCACCGGGCGCATCCTCGCCGACCTCGGCGCCGATGTGATCAAGCTGGAGCCGCCGGCGGGAGACATGTCGCGGCCGATCGGCCGGACTTATTTCTATAGCGTCAACTTCAACAAGCGCTCGATCTGCGTCGATACCGGCACCGACGCCGGCAAGCGGATCGTGCAGCGGATCGCCGCCTCCGCCGACGCCCTGGTCGCGAACCTGCGTCCGCATGCGACCGAGCGCATGGGGATCGGTCCGGCCGTCAGCCCGCGGCTCATCGAGACGCATCTGACCGGCTACGGCTGGACCGGTCCGTACGCCAGGCGCCCCGGCATCGACCCGCTGGCGCAGGCGCTGATGGGTCTCGAGCGCGCCCAAGGGGGGCCGGACAACCCGCCGGTATTCCCGGCCCAGCTGGCGCCGACCGACATCACCACCGGCGCCATGGGTGCGCTGGGCACGATCCTGGCGCTGTTCGTCCGCGCCCGGTCGGGCCTCGCGCAGCGCGTCGACAGCGACCTTCTGGGCGGCGGCATCGTGCTGAGCTCGGCCTGGTTCACGCGCTACGCCGCGAGGACCGAGCGGCCACTGGCCGACAAGGAGCAATACGGCCTCGGCCCGTTCCACCGGCTGTACCGGTTGCGCGACGGCTGGGTCTATGTGGCGCCCGAGAGCGACGAGGCGCGCCGGGCGATGTGCAAGATCGTCGGCTTCGCCGCGCCGGATTCGCCGGCGCTGCAGCCAGCCGACGGAAGCCACCCCAACGCGACGCCGTTCGCGCTCGAGCTCGCGGCGGCCTTCGCCCGATGGTCCGTCGCCGAGACGGTCGCGGCCTTGAAGGCCGCCGGCGTGCCGTGCAGCGAGGTGCCGGCGGGCGATGCCGGGATCTTCCTCGACGATCCGCACGCGATCGCCAACGACATGGTGGCGGTCCGCCGGCACGCCAAGGCCGGCAGGCTGCGGGTCCCCTGGCGGCTGGTCCGGTTCGCCGACACCCGCGATTCGCGCGGCCTGCCGACGCCGCTCCTGGGCGAGCACACCGACCCGGTGCTGCGCGAGATCGGGTATGACGAAGCCGAGATCCGCCGCCTGCATGCAGACGGTGCGGTGAAGACGGAATTTGGGTGAGTGCGGGCGAAGCGCGACGTGCCTGGCGCACCTGGTCCGAGG
>JBEKZK010000007.1:0-22560 GCA_049509935.1 Xanthobacteraceae bacterium
GGCCGAGACCAACACGATATCCGCGGCAATCAAGCTGCGCGGTTACGACGACACCTATCTGTACGTGGCGCGACCGGTCGAGCCGAGCGTCATTCCGCTGCTCAAGAACACCCAGAGGATCATCATCGAATATGCCAGCCGGCGCGCCAGCAGGCTCGGCATCCAGATCGCGTTCGCCCTGCTGTACACGGTGATCGCGCTCATCGTCCTGCTCTCCGCGGTGTGGATCGGACTGAACTTCGCCAATCGTCTGGTGGCGCCGATCCGCCGGCTGATCGGCGCCGCCAATCTGGTGTCGACCGGAAATCTCTACGTCCAGGTGCCGGTCGGCCGCGGCGAAGGCGACCTTGGTCAGCTGGGCGAAACGTTCAACAAGATGACCCAGGAGCTGCGCACCCAGCGCGACGATCTGATGCGCGCCCACGATCTCATCGACAGCCGCAGGCGGTTCACCGAGGCGGTGCTGTCGGGGGCGAGCGCCGGGGTGATCGGCGTCGATGCCGAAGGCCGGGTGAGCATTCTCAACCGCTCGGCGGAGAAGCTGATCGGCCGCAGCGAGGCCGACACGCTGGGCCAGGCGCTGACCGCGGTCGTGCCGGAGCTCGCGCAGCTGTTCAGCGAGGCGAAGACCGGGGTGCAGCGTCTCGCCCAGGGGCAGGTCACCATCAGCCGGGACGGCCGCGAGCGCAACCTGTCGGTCCGGGTGACCACGGAGCGTTCCGCCGAGGCCGAGACCGGCTTCGTCATCACGCTCGACGACATCACCGACCTCGTCGTGGCGCAGCGCACCGCCGCCTGGGCGGATATCGCGCGCCGCATTGCCCACGAGATCAAGAATCCGCTCACGCCGATCCAGCTGTCGGCCGAGCGGCTGCGGCGCAAATACGGCAAGGTGATCACCGAGGATCGCGCCGTGTTCGAGCAGTGCACCGACACGATCGTGCGCCAGGTCGAGGACATCAAGCGCATGGTCGACGAGTTCTCGCGCTTCGCCCGCATGCCGAAGCCGGTGATCATCTCCGAGGACGTCGCCGACACCGTGCGCCAGGTCGTGTTCCTGATGCGCGTCGGACATCCCGACATCGACATCGAGGTCGAGAGCGCAGAGGAGCACATACCTGCACAATTCGATCGCAGGCTGATCTCTCAGGCGCTCACCAACATCATCAAGAACGCCACCGAGGCGATCTCGGCGGTCCCGCATGGTGAGACGGAGCGCGGCCGGATCAACATAAAGCTCGCGCGTGAGGGCGACGACATCGTCATCGACGTCATCGACAACGGCGCCGGGCTGCCCAAGGAGAATCGCAACCGTCTGCTGGAGCCGTACTTCACGACGCGGGAGAAGGGCACCGGCCTTGGCCTCGCCATAGTCGGTCGCATTCTGGAAGAGCACGGCGGCCGCATCGAATTCAACGATGCGCCGGCGGACTGGCCGGGTGGACGCGGCGCCTGGGCGCGCCTGCGATTCAGTGCTCAGTATGTTTCGGGTGGTGTCGACACCGCGCCGACGGAGCGCAAGGCGGCGAGCGACAGGTAGGTCACGAAATGGCAGCCGACATCCTCATCGTCGACGACGAAGCGGATATCCGCGAGCTCGTCGCCGGCATCCTGCAGGACGAGGGGTTCGATGCGCGCACCGCGCGCAACAGCGACGAGGCGCTCGCGGCCGTGTCGGCCCGGCGTCCGAGCCTGCTGTTCCTCGACATCTGGCTCCAGGGCAGCAAGCTCGACGGTCTGCAGTTGCTCGACGTCGTGAAGGTCGATCATCCGGATTTGCCGGTGGTGATGATCTCCGGCCACGGCAACATCGAGACTGCGGTCTCGGCGATCAAGCTCGGCGCCTACGACTTCATCGAGAAGCCGTTCAAGGCCGACCGCCTGGTCCTGGTGGCGAACCGCGCCCTGGAAACCATGCGGCTGCGCCGCGAGGTCAAGGAGCTCCAGCAGCTGTCGCAGCGGCCGACCAGCCTGGTCGGCGACTCCACCTCGATGCAGCAGCTGCGGCAGACCATCGAGAAGGTTGCTCCCACCAACAGTCGGATCCTGATCGTCGGTCCCTCCGGATCCGGCAAGGAGCTGACCGCGCGCGCCATCCACTCGATGTCGGGGCGCGCCAGCGGTCCCTTCGTGGTGATCAACGCCGCCGCCATGATGCCGGAGCGAATGGAGAACGAGCTGTTCGGCGCCGAAGCGTCGAACGGCACCGAGAGTCGCAAGGTCGGCGCGCTCGAGGAGGCCCATGGCGGCACGCTGTTCATCGACGAGATCGCCGACATGCCGCGCGAGACCCAAAGCAAGATCCTGCGCGTGCTCGTCGACCAGACCTTTCAGCGGGTGAACGGCACCGTCCGCGTCACCGTGGATGTGCGCATCGTCTCGTCGACCGGCAGGGACCTCGAGACCGAGGTCGCGGCCGGGAAATTCCGCGAGGATCTCTACCACCGGCTCTCGGTGGTCCCGATCAGGGTGCCGCCGCTGAGCGAGCGGCGCGAGGACGTGCCGCAGCTGATCGAGCATTTCATCGACCAGATTTCGACGGCAACCGGTCTGCCCCGGCGCAAGGTCGGCGTCGACGCGATCGCGGTCCTGCAGTCGCACGACTGGCCCGGCAACGTCCGGCAGCTGCGCAACAATGTCGAGCGGCTGATGATTCTCGCCGGCGGCGATCCCGATGCAGTGATCAGCGCCAGCATGTTGCCGCAGGATGTCGGCTCGATGGTCCCCAACATGCCGAACGGCGGCGGCGGCGAGCAGCTGATGGGCCTCGCGCTGCGCGAGGCCCGCGAGGTGTTCGAACGCGAGTACCTGCTGGCACAGATCCGCCGCTTCGGCGGCAACATCTCGCGGACCGCGGAATTCGTCGGCATGGAACGCTCGGCCCTGCACCGCAAGCTGAAGGTGCTGGGGATCGGGTGAGGGGCGGCGCCGTCAGGTATCCCGCCGGTGCAACATCATCTTCATGCCGTGGCGGGCGCGCAACGTGATCAGGCCCTGCGGCTCGACCGGATGACCGGGCTTGAGCCGCAGCCGATAGCGTTGCGCGATCATCGACACCATCAGCATGGCCTCGGCCATCGCGAATGCCGCTCCGATGCAGATGCGCGGGCCGGCGCCGAACGGAATGTAGGCAAAGCGCGGCCGCAGAGCCGCGCGCTCGGGCGAGAACCGCTCCGGCTCGAAGCGGTCGGGCCGCTCCCAGATCGAGGCTTTGCGATGAAGCATCCACGGCACCACCAGAACGGTGGCGCCAGCCGGCACGCGCCGGCCCAGCACCTCGTCGGCCGCGATCGCCTGGCGCGCCATCGTGTGCGCCGGCGGATAGAGACGCATCGATTCCTCGATCACCATCCGGGTATAGGGCAGGTTGGCGAGATCGTCGTAGCGCGGCTGACGGCCGCCGAGAACCGAATCGAGCTCGTCGTGCAGCTTCGCCTCGACGGCGGGATGCTGCGAGATCAGGTACCAGGTCCAGGTCAGCGCCACCGCCGTGGTCTCGTGGCCCGCCATGAAGATGGTCACCACCTGGTCACGGACCTCATCCGCCGTCATGCCGCCGCCGGTTTCCTCGTCACGCGCCGCGATCAGCCGGCCGAGGAGGTCCTTGGGCTGCCCGTCGCCGCTGCCACGGGCCGCAAGCAGGCGGTCGACGGCACGGTCGAACTCGCCGAGATAGCGCCGAGCCTGCCGACGCCGCTGCCGTCGCGCCAGAACGTCGGGGAGCGACAGGATATCGAACAGGGTCGGGCGCATGTTGGCCTGATAGCGCTCGACGCCGGCGGCGACGATGTCGACGATGTCGTCGGAGTCGGAGGAGAACATCGCCCGCGAGATGATGTGCAGCGTCGCGTGCATCATGGCGGCGGCGACGTCGGTCTCAGCGCCGTCGGGCAGCGCGTCCCAGCGGGAAAGCAGCTCCGCGGTGACGTCGGTCATCGGCTGCGCATAGCCGACGATGCTGCGGAGATCGAACGACGGAGCCATGATGCGGCGGTGACGCCGCCAGGTCTCGCCCTCGGTGGTCAACAGCCCGCGTCCGAGCCCGGGCTCGAGCAGGCGGCGGGTGATCTCCGATTTCACGTAGTTTGCCGCATTGTCGAGCAGGACGTGCTTGATCCCGGCCGGCTCGTTGACGATGACGCTGGTGCGCCACAACAGGCGGCTGACGGTGATGTCCTGCTGGTAGGCGTCGGCGCGCCAGGCGGCAATCGAGCTGTCGCGGAGCGTGCGCAGGAATTGCCGCAGCGAGGTGCGCTCATCGAGTGGAACCGGGCCGGGCAGAACCGGCGAGGCGGCCTCGGCATTGTCGACGACGCTCACGATGGCATACCCCCGCGTGGTGGCATGACGCTGCCCGCATCGGGGTACATGGCCATTTGCCGCCGGGATGTCTAGTGCACCGATTCCGAAGTTCGCATCACTTGGCGACATCCTCTGGTGCGAACTTCGGAATCCAGAGGTGCACTAGCAAGTCTATGATTCTAGTGCGGCCTTTAGGATTTGAAGTTCCTACGACGAGCGCGCCGCACATCTGATAGGAACTTCAAATCCGCCGCACTAGGGATGGGCCCGGGTCGTCGTCAGGCTGGAACGCAGCGGCGGGTGATCTCGCCGAGCAAGTCCTGAGTGTCGAGCCCGGCGACTGCGCGCGCCAGCTCCTCGGCGCCGCTCGCGCCGATGACCGGGGCCGCCAAGCTGTGGAACTTGGCCGCGAGCCGCTTGCCCTGCGCCGCCACGTCGGCCTCCGGAGCACCGGCGTCGTGGCGCGCCTCGAGCATGCGGCCGTCGCCCATCGTGACCCGCATCTCGGCGGCTGCATGCGGCCAGCCCGGCTGGAATTCGACGCTGACCCGGTCGCGCAACGCCGTGATCGCCGGGTCGTTGACGGTGGCCGCGCCATAGGTCTCGAGGCTCGCCGTATCGATGCCGGACAGCGCCAGCGCCGAGGTCAGCCGCAACGAGAACTTGGCCTCCAGGCCGGTCCGCGGCGCCAGGATGTGACAGACCTTGCTGGCGCCGGCATCGACGCGCAGCACCACATCGCGGATCGCGGCCGGCTCCCCATGGCGCTCAGCGCGAAGCTCGGCACGGACCTTGCGGCCGCACTCGATCGGCGCGTGGGTGAGATAGCAGGCGGCGTGATACTTGAAGAGGTTGTCGCGCAGGTAATAGCCGCGCGGGGGCTCGGCGAGAGCCCGGTCGGGATGGAAATCCGGGCTCTGCGTCGCCGCGAATCCCTGTGCGCATTCCAGCACGTCGGGGCGGGCGGTGAAGCCGCGCGCCGCAAGCGTCGCGCCGATCAGACCGTTCTGCGCCGCCTTGCCGGCATGCAGCGGCTTGCACATGGTGCCGAACATGGATTTCAGGCCGGCGGCCTGCGTTCCGGCGATGCCCAGCGCGATCGCGACCTTGCCGGCGTCGAGGCCGAGCAGGCGCGCGCAGCCGGCGGCGGCGCCGAACGACCCGACCGTGGCGGTGGCGTGGAAGCCGCGCGCATAATGGCCCGGCGCGACCAGCGCCCCGATCCGGCAGGCGGTCTCGTAGCCGGCGACAAAGGCGGCGATGACGTCCCTGCCGGTGGCGCCGCGCGCGTCCGCCAGCGCCAGCAGGCTCGCGAGGATCGGCGCCGACGGGTGGCCGCTCATCGTCAGATTGACGTCGTCGTAGTCGAGCGCATGGGAGATCGCGCCGTTGACCAGTGCGGCCTGCTGCGTCGGCACCCTGATGTCGAAGCCGACCAGACAGGCGGCCGGGTTGCCGCCTTGCTCCCCGGCCTCGTCGACCAGAATGCGCGCCAAATCCTCGCGCGATCCGGCGAGCGTCACTGCGAGCCAGTCGAGCAGGCATTGCCGCGTCAGCTCGCGGATGTCCTCGGGAAGGTCGTCGTAGCGGGTCGCTGCGATCCGCTCCGAGAGCTCGGCGGTCAGCGACACGTCCAGTGGCATCGATCGAACGGGCGCCGTCGCGCGCATGGGCTTCCTCGAGCTCGATTTTTCGCCAGCCTCGCACGTTGGCGGCGATGCCGTCCAGTGACGGCCGGCGTGTCAGGATTGCAAGACGACGGCAAAAGTCCGATCATTCGCGGCGACCACCGCACGTCCGCGGTCGGCGGAACATGCGCGGCCGACGAACCGAACCGCTACATCCGGGGAGTTGCCATTGTCGCGGGTCGCCTATGTCAACGGCCGCTACGTCGCGCATCGCGATGCGATGGTTCACATCGAGGATCGCGGCTATCAGTTCGCCGACGGCGTCTACGAGGTGTGCGAGGTGAGGGGGGGCCGCCCGGTCGACGAGCGCCGTCACATGGACCGCCTGGGTCGCTCGCTGCGGGAGTTGCGAATCGCCTGGCCGATCTCGCGCCGGGCGCTCGGATTGGTCCTGCGCGAAACGATTCGCCGCAATCGCGTACGTTACGGCATCGTCTATCTCCAGGTCACTCGCGGGGTCGCTCCGCGCGATCACGCGTTTCCGCCCGCCGGAACGCCGGCGAGCCTGGTGGTCACAGCCAAGAGCCTGGATTCGGCCGGGAACGAGGCGGTTGCCGCCGCCGGCATCGCGGTGATCACGGTCGCGGACGACCGCTGGTCGCGTGTCGACATCAAGTCGGTGGCGCTGCTGCCGAACGTGCTCGCCAAGCAGGCGGCGCGCGAGGTCGGCGCCAAGGAAGCGTGGTTCGTCGATCGGGACGGCCTCGTGACCGAGGGGTCCTCGACCAACGCCTGGATCGTGACCCGCGACGGCAAGCTGGTGACGCGGCAGGCCGATCGGGGCATTCTCCGCGGCATCACCCGCACGGTTTTGCTCGACGTCATTGCGGCGCAGGGGCTCACCCTCGAGGAGCGTCCGTTCTCCGTCGAGGAGGCTTGCGCGGCGCGCGAGGCTTTCGTCACGTCGGCGAGCCAGATCGTCATGCCGGTGGTCAGCATCGACGGGCGAGCCGTGGGCAATGGCGCACCCGGCCTCGTTGCCACAGCATTGCGCCGCGATTTCCATCGTCACGCCGAGATCGGTTGAAGGCCCGGCGCGGCTCGACTTGGACCGCCCTTGACATGCCCCCAACTTGGACTTGCGCCATCCCGTGACCTACCATCTAATGGCCGGGCCTCGTCCTCACGGCCGGTGCACTTTCGCCGACGGGCGAAGCAACGTGAAAAAAAGCAATCGCGAGTCAGGGGCTCGCGAGAAATAATGGACAGGGTCAATGGCGGCCGATCGCTCTCAAAACCTGCAAGACACCTTTCTCAACCACGTCCGCAAGAACAAGACACCACTCACCATCTTCCTGGTCAACGGGGTCAAGCTCCAGGGCGTGGTGACCTGGTTCGACAATTTTTGCGTGCTGTTGCGGCGGGACGGGCACTCGCAACTCGTCTACAAGCACGCCATATCTACGATCATGCCGGGTCATCCGATCCAGCTGTTCGAGGGCGCCGAAGAGGCGCAGACCGCCGAGGAAAAGGGCTGATTGGAGCCACATCGTCGCGATCTGAGCTCGCATCGACTGGACCCGGCGACGGGTGCGGGGAGCGGGCGTGCGATGGTGATCAGCCCGTATCTGCGCCGCCGGCCGGCCGCGGGCCATGCCATGTCGTCCGCCGAGGTGGCGCGTTCGCCCGAAGCCCGGCTCGACGAGGCGGTGGGCTTGGCGCGGGCGATCGACCTCGACGTCGTGGAGGCGGGCCTGGTGCCGCTCGCCGAGATCAGGCCCGCCACCTACCTCGGCAAGGGCAAGGTCGACGAGATCGCCGGGGTCGTTAAGAGCCTGCATCTCGACCTCGTCGTGATGGATTGCGCGGTGTCCCCGGTGCAGCAGCGCAACCTGGAAAAGGCCTGGAACATCAAGGTTCTGGACCGTACCGGCTTGATCCTGGAGATCTTCGGCCAGCGGGCGCGCACGCGCGAGGGCGCGCTGCAGGTCGAGCATGCGCATCTGACCTATCAGAAGAGCCGCCTGGTGCGTTCCTGGACTCACCTCGAGCGTCAGCGCGGCGGCTTCGGGTTTCTCGGTGGCCCGGGCGAGACCCAGCTCGAGGCCGACCGCAGAGTCATCGAGGAGCGCATTGCCCGCATCGAGATCGAGCTCGAGAAGGTAAAGCGCACCCGTCGGCTGCATCGTCTGAGCCGAAAACGCGTTCCCTATCCGATAGTTGCATTGGTCGGCTACACCAATGCGGGAAAGTCGACCCTGTTCAATCGGCTGACCAGCGCGACGGTGCTGGAAGCCGACATGCTGTTCGCCACCCTCGACCCCACCCTGCGCGCCGTGAAGCTGCCGCACGGCAGCAAGATCATCATGTCCGACACCGTCGGCTTCATCTCCGACCTGCCGACCATGCTGGTTGCGGCGTTCCGCGCCACGCTCGAGGAGGTGATCGAAGCCGACGTCATCCTCCACGTGCGCGACGTCTCCCACGGCGACAGCCAGGCCCAGGCGCGTGACGTGGAGGAGGTGTTGCGAGCGCTGGACATCGATGCCGATGACCGGCAGCGGGTGATCGAGGTGTGGAACAAGGTTGATGCCGTCGCGCCGTCGGGGCGGACCGAGCTCGAAAACCTCGTCCAGCGCCGCGACGCGTCCGGCCGGCCGGTGCTGGTCTCGGCGTTGACCGGCGAGGGGCTCGACCGACTGGCGGCGGCCATCGAGGACCGCTTGGCGATTCGCCGGGTCACGCTCGACCTCGTTCTCGATCCAGCCGACGGGGCAGGGGTCAGCTGGCTTCACCGCAATACCGAGGTGATCGCCAAGGCGATGCGCGATGACGGCCAGTTCGCCGTCAAGGTGCGGGTCGATCCCGCCAAGGTCGGCGCCGTCGAAGCACGGTTCGCGTGAGCACCCTTGTAGCCCGCATGGAGCCATGAGGGCGTTACGCCCTCTTCGACGGGCTATGGCGGAATGCGGGTGCGGCGCCAGAATTGCGCGACGGCCGCTCCCGGATTTCGCTTGTGCTGCGGTCCGGGCTACGGCTCGGCCTGTTCCGCCGCCTTGGCGGCGTCCCACAGCGCATCCATCTCGGCGAGCGAGGCGTCCTGCGGAGACCTGCCCTGGGCGGCGAGCGCCGCCTCGATGGCGGCAAACCTGCGCTCGAACTTGAGGTTGGTGGCGCGCAAGGCGCTTTCCGGGTCGGCATCGAGGTGGCGGGCGAGATTGACCGCCGCGAACATCAGGTCGCCGACCTCGCCGGCGATCCGATCGCGCTCGCCGGTCTTGATGGCGGCCTCGATCTCGTCGGCCTCCTCGCGGATCTTGGCGAGCACGGCGAGGGGATCGTTCCAGTCGAAGCCGACTTTCGAGGCCTCGACCTGCAGCTTGAGCGCGCGGACCAGCGCCGGCAGGCCGGCCGGCACGCCGTCGAGGGCACCCCCACGGCCAGCGGCGGTCGACGGATTGGGCGCCTGTTTCCCAGCCGCCCGCTCGACCTTCTCCTCGGCCTTGATGCGGTCCCACAGCGCATTGACGGCGTCGACCGGAAGCGGGCGGGCGTCGCCGAACACATGCGGATGCCGGCGCACCAGCTTGGCGGTGATCGCCTCGGCGACCTCGTAGGCTTCCTCGATCGTGTAAGGCGCGATGGTCGCAAAGGTCTGCTCGAGGTCCCACGGGCAGCCGCTGCCCGGCGTTCGCAGCGCCGACATCAATTGGAGCAGGGTGGCGATATCGCGAGAGGGTGTCATGGGCCACTCTACCGCGAAGAGCCGCGTTGTGCGCGAGGCAAGGGGATGCTCCTTCTGCTACCACGCGATCGCGTGCAGTCGAGGAATTGGGTCACGGGAGCTGCAATGAAATTCGGTGACTATCCGAAGGTGGCGTCGTTCGATGGGGTCGCAGCGTTCCGCGCCCACCTGGCATCGCTCGGTCTCGACATGCCGTGCGACGACATCGTGGTCGGCGGCAGCGACTCGCCGCTTGCCGGCGCGGTCGAGGTGGATGGCCTCCGGGTCGGTGGCCGGCTCGCCATCAATCCGATGGAGGGCTGGGATGGCGGGACCGACGGCTCTCCGAGTGACAACACGACCCGGCGCTGGCGCCGGTTCGGCTCGAGTGGCGCCAAGCTGATCTGGGGAGGCGAGGCGGTCGCGGTGCGCCTGGACGGACGCGCCAACCCGCACCAGCTCTGCCTCACCGAGGGCACCCAGGCGGCCATCGCCGGGCTGCGCAAGACCTTGATCGCGGCGCACCGGGACGCGGCCGGCGACGACGCCGGGCTGGTCATCGGGCTGCAGCTCACGCACTCGGGCCGGTTCTGCAAGCCTGACGACAACACTCGGTTCGAGCCGCACATCGCCTTCCACCACCCGATTCTCGATCGCAAATTTGGCTATCCCGCCGGCCGCCCGGTCATGAGCGACGACGACGTCGGCCGCCTGATCGAGGACTTCGTGGTGGCGGCGAGACGCGCGCGTGATTGCGGCTATGACTTCGTCGACATCAAGCATTGCCACGGCTATCTCGGCCATGAATTCCTGGCGGCCCGCACGCGGCCGGGACGCTATGGCGGCAGCTTCGAGAACCGCACCCGGTTCCTCCGCGAGATCGTTCGGGGAATCCGGGCCGAGGCGCCGGGGCTGGTCATCGGCGTGAGATTGAGCGCCGTCGATTTCGTCCCGTTCCATCCTGATCCCGCGACGTCGGAGCCGGGCGCGCTGGGGCCGGGCGTACCGGAGGATCTGGCCGGGCTGTTGCCCTACGTCTACGGGTTTGGCGTCGATCAGAGCAATCCAATCGAGATGGATCTCGTCGAGCCGCTGGCGCTGCTCGGCCTGCTGCGAGACCTCGGCATCCGCTTCGTCAACGTCACGCTCGGCAGTCCATACTATACGCCGCATCTGATTCGACCCGCCTTGTATCCGCCGTCGGACGGCTACCATCCGCCAGAGGACCCGCTCGTCGGCGTGATGCGCCACCTCGACGTGGTGCGCCGGCTGAAGGAAAAGTTTCCCGAATTCTGCCTGGTCGGCAGCGGCTACAGCTACCTGCAGGACTACCTGCCGAACGTCGCCCAGGCCGCCGTCCGGCTCGGCTGGACCGATGTCGTCGGGCTCGGCCGCATGGTCCTGGCCTATCCGGAGCTGCCGATCGACATCGTCGGTGGCAGGCCGTTGCAGAACAAGCGCCTGTGCCGGAGCTTCAGCGACTGCACGACCGCGCCGCGCAACGGCCTGGTGTCGGGCTGCTATCCGCTCGACGCGCACTACAAGAAGTCGGCTGACTTCAAGACGCTGGCCGCCGTCAAGAAGAGGGCGAGCCACGCGAAGTAATTCATCGTCCCTTTGGTGCACTCTCCGGTGCCGGATGCTGCTCGTGCTCTTCGACGAGCCGAGGGCCGGCTGGAAAGCTCACTCCATCGTAGATTTCGGCGAGCGGCAGCGTCACGCCGATCTCCGGCATGTCGATCTCCTGTCCCGAGTGTGCCCGGGGCCGTGCCGGCTTGGCGACCGCGGGCTGGCCAACGCCCGCGGGGGGTGGCGAGGATACGATTCGCATAAGACATATTATGGAATATTTTATTGGATACGGTTATTGCGAAATTCCGCCAATTTCGGCAAAATTTCAGGCCCCGTCGGCCGGCACGCCGAGCTGCTCGAAGCACCAGGCGTCAAGGGCCACGTTGCGCGCGCCGTGGCGCCGGGCGCGGACGTAGGCGCGGCCGATCTCGTCGTTGGCAATGCCGTGCTGAATGCCGATCCTGATCAGCGTCTCGAACGAGGTATCCCCGAACAGCGCGCGCAGATGCGTCGGGTCGCCCTGTCCGGTGCGCAATGCGGAAAGGACATGGTCGGGCGTCGCCGGTGTCTGGCTCGCGTTGGCGATCGCCGACAGAGCGGTCGCCATGGGATCGTACGAACGCATGGCGACCCTCCTGTGCTATCCGCCTGCCTCGTTGGCGATGAAGTCGCGAACGCGTCGGATCATGCCGGGTAACAGCTGGCGCCCGCGTTCGAGGAGCAGGATGCCGCGTTCCAATTCGCCGGCGGGCAGCTGATCAAGCTCCCGGAGCCGGCGGTCGAGGATCGGAGCTTTCGAAGCGGCGGTCTGCACGGCCACGGTGGCGGACGCCGGATCGATCTCGATCGCGGCGGCCGTATCGAAGGCGTCGCGCGGCTGAAAGCTCGCGGCCCGATACAGCAGTTTTTTGCCGAGGATTTCCGCGGTGCTGTCGAGAACGATGGTCTCGCCCTCGAAGTCCAATGAGTCTGCTGCGGTGCTGCCTGTCGCGGTCCGGGGAACCGTCGGGGCTGCCGCGATGACGTCGATATCGCCATGCGGCGTGACCAGCTTCAGGGCATTTGCCTGTTCGATGTAGTCGCTCACCATCGAGGCGGAGAAATCATTGAGCCGCGGGCTGATGAGCGTGAGCCATTGAACGTCGGTGATGAACAGATCGATGTCGTGGCTCATCCGGTGGCCGAAGCGGAACATGAGTACGGTTCCACCTCCCAGCGTGAAGTCCGGCCGCCCGAATCCCTTGCTGCCGAGATCACGCAAAATCGCGATGGCCGAGCGCAGGGTCGACTTCCAGGAATCGGGCGTGATGTCCATGATCGCCAGCATATCACGGACGACCAGGACATGGGACGAGCTCATCAATCTTGTCGGGAATCCGCCGCCGGCATCGTGAAGGTCATGCCGTCGTAGGCGGGCTCGACGTGGGCCGGCAGCTCGGCGCGCAAGGTCTCGTAGTCGAGGTCGCAATGCAGGTTGGTCAGGATCGCCCGCCTGGGCTGGATGCGCTCGATCCAGCCGAGCGCGTCGGAGACCGAGAAGTGGCTGGGATGGGGCGCGTAGCGCAGGGCGTCGAGGATCCAGATGTCGAGGCCCGCCAGCAACGGAATGCTGTCGGGCAACAGGCCGTTGAGGTCGCACGAATAGGCGACGTTGCCGAAGCGGAATCCGAGCGAGGCTTGGTTGTTGCCATGGGTCTGGGCAAACGGGAGCGCCATGATCGGACCGCCCTCGCCGTCGACGGTGACCCGGCGGGATTCGTGCAGCCGATGCTCGTTGAGGATCGGCGGATACTCGCTGCCCGGCGGCGTCTCGAAACAATAGGCAAAGCGCGTGCGCACGTTGCGCGACGTCGACTCGTCCAGATAGACATCGATGCGCCGCCGGCGCGCCAGCGCCATCGGCCGCAGATCGTCGATGCCATGGATGTGGTCGGCATGATCGTGGGTGTAGAGCACGCCGTCCACCCAGCGCACGTCCGCTCCCAGCAGCTGCTCGCGCAGATCCGGCGACGTGTCGACCAGCACGGTGGTGGTCCTGCCGTGACGATCGCGGCGCTCGACCAGCAGCGAGCAGCGCCGCCGCCGGTTCTTGGGATTTGCCGGGTCGCAGGCGCCCCAGCCGAGCGCCACCCGCGGCACGCCGGTCGAGGAGCTGCAGCCGAGAATCGTGAACGTGAGCGTCATGGTGCGGCCGGGTCGCGCGGGACCTTGTGGAACAGGCGGAAGAAATTGTCGGTGGTCTGGCGGGCAATCTCGTCCCGGCTCACGCCGCGGCACTCCGCCAGCACGCGGGCGGTCTCCACCACGTAGGCCGGCTCGTTGCGCTTGCCCCGCCACGGTCCGGGCGCCAGGTAGGGTGCATCGGTCTCGACCAGGATGCGCTCGGCCGGAAGCTCGGCGGCGATCGCCCGCAGCTGGTCGGATTTCTTGAACGTGAGGATCCCCGAGAACGACACATAGAGCCCGAGCGCGACACCGGTCAGCGCGAGATCGCGCCCGCCGGTGAAGCAGTGCAGCACCGCGGCGAAAGCGCCCTTGTGGGTTTCCTCCTCGAGGATGCGGGCCATGTCGGCGTCGGCTTCGCGCGAATGGATGACCAGCGGCAGGCCGCTGTCGCGCGCGGCGGCGATATGGGTGCGCAGGCCCTGCTCCTGGGCGGCGCGCGGGCTGAAATCATAGTGATCGTCGAGCCCCGCCTCGCCGATCGCCACCACCTTCGGATGGTTGGCCACGCGCATGAGATCGGCCGTGGTGACGTCCGGCTCCTCGTGGGCATAGTGCGGATGCGTGCCGATCGAGCAGTAGACGCTGTCGAACCGCTCGGCGATCGCCAGCACCTCGCGATGCCGGCGCACCCGCGTCGAGATGGTCACCATCCTGCCGAGGCCGGCCGCTTCGGCGCGCCCGACGATCTGCTCGACGCCGTCCTTGGCGAAGTCGGGAAAGTCGAGATGGCAATGGCTGTCGACGAGCATCGCGTCAGCTCGCCTCGGGGACCACGTAGCGGGGAAAGACCGGGCTTGGCGCGGGCAGCGCCCTGCCCGCCGCGATCCGGTGGGATCCGCCGAGACGGGAAAAGTCGCGCTCGTCCGCCGGCACGCCGACCAGGTCGAGCAGCCGGGCGCCGGCGGCGGGCATGAATGGCTGCGCCAGGATCGCGATCTGGCGGATCGTTTCGGCGGTGACGTATAGCACCGTGCCCATGCGCGCCGGGTCGGTCTTGCCGAGCGCCCACGGTGCCTCGCCGGCGAAATAGCGATTGGCCTCGGCGACCACCGCCCACACGGCGGCGAGCACCTGGTGGAGCTGCTGGGTCGCCATGGCGGCACGCGCCTGCCCGATCATGGCGTCGGCGGAGGCCAGGAGCGCGCGGTCGTTGTCGGTGAAGGCCTGCGGCTGCGGCAGCACCCCGCCGCAGCTTCGTGCAATCATGGTGAGCGAGCGCTGCGCCAGGTTGCCGAGGTCGTTGGCGAGATCGGCGTTCATCCGCGTGGCGATCGCCTCGTGGCTGTAGGTGCCGTCCTGGCCGAACGGCACCTCGCGCAGCAGGAAATAGCGCAGCGGGTCGACGCCGAAGTCGTCGATCAGCGCGAACGGGTCGACCACGTTGCCGACCGACTTGGACATCTTCTCTCCGCGATTGAACAGGAAGCCGTGGCTGAACACCCGGCGCGGCACCTCGAGACCGGCCGACATCAGGAACGCCGGCCAGTAGACCGCGTGGAAGCGCACGATATCCTTGCCGATCACGTGCAGATCGGCCGGCCAATAGCGGCGAAACGCCTCGCTCTCGGTGTCCGGGAAGCCGACGCCGGTGATGTAGTTGGTCAGCGCGTCGACCCAGACGTACATGATGTGCCTGGCGTCGCCCGGCACCGGAATGCCCCAGTCGAACGTGGTGCGCGAAATCGAGAGATCCTGCAGCCCTCCCCTGACGAAGCTCGCGACCTCGTTCATCCGCGTGTCCGGCAGCACGAAGTCAGGATGGCGCCGGTAGAGGTCGAGCAGGCGGTCCTGATAGGCCGAGAGGCGGAAGAAGTAGCTTTCCTCCTCGACCCATTCGACCGGGCTTCCGGTCGGCCCGTGCCGTCGTCCGTGCGCGTCGAGCGACGTCTCGTCGGCCCCGTAGTAGGCCTCGTCGCGGACCGAGTACCAGCCGGCATATTTCGACAGGTAGATGTCGCCGGCGGCCGCCATGCGCTGCCAGATGGCGCTCGAGGACTTGTGGTGCCGCTCCTCGGTGGTGTGGATGAAAGCGTCGTTCGAGATGTTCAGCCGCTCGACCATGGCCTCGAAGCGCGGCACCGTGCGAGCGATCAGCTCGCGCGGCGAGAGCCCCTCGCGCGCCGCGGTCTGCTGCATCTTCTGGCCGTGCTCATCGGTGCCGGTGAGGACGAAGACGTCGTAACCGTCGAGGCGCATGAAGCGCGCGTTCGCGTCAGTCGCGATCGCCTCATAGGCGTGGCCGATATGCGGGACCGCGTTGGGATAGGCAATCGCGGTCGTCACGAAGTAGCGGGGCTTGATCGCCATCGCGGGAGAGCTCTCGAGAAGGCCGGTTGGAGCATTTCCGGGAACAGCCCGCCCCGGACCCGATCCGGGGTGATCGCCGGCTTTCCGAAAGGAAATGCCACGTTCTAGCGCTACGCCGCCTCGGCAAGGAGGCCGAAGACGGCGAAGACCATCGGCTTTCGCTCGAGATGATAGACCTCGACGTCCGATGCGGCGCGGTTGAGCTTGTCCCATACCTCGGCGAGCCGCGCAAGGCGAGCCGGATCCTGCAGCCCGGACGACAGGCGGGCGGAGAGCCAGTCGCGGAGCGTATCGACGAAGGTCTCGAACGCGCCGGCATCCGCGCGACCGAGGGTGTCGCCCAGAGCATGCAGGGCGTTCGGATCGACCGCCGGAAGGCCGGCCAGCAGGTCGACGACCTTCTGGCGCAGCGCCAGGGATGCCCCCCCGAGCAGCGTCAATGCGCGCGCCACACTGCCGTCGGCCGCCGCCGCGGCCTGGACGATCTCGGCGTCGCCGGCCGAGCCCGCCAGCGCCGCCGCGGCGGCGCGCGCCACGTCGGCGGCGTCGAGCGCGCGCAGGGTCAGCCGCCGGCAGCGCGACCGGATGGTGGCGAGCAGCCGTCCCGGCCGGTTGCTGACCAGGAGAAACAGGCAGCGCGGCGGCGGTTCCTCCAGGACCTTGAGCAGCGCGTTCGAGGCCGACGGATATTGCAGCTCGTCCGCGGTGTCGACCAGGCAGATGCGCCACCCCCCCTCGCCCGCCGTGGAACCGAAGAACCCGACCGTGCGCCGCACCTGGTCGACCGTGATCACGGTGCGCAGCGTGCCGCTGTCCGAAGCGGTGCGCTCGAGAACCAGAAGATCCCCCTGCGCCTGGACGGCGACGCGGCGGGCAACCGGATGGCCGGGATCGAGCGCGAGCGTGCGCGTCGCCTGCACCGCAGGCGCCGCCGGATCGGGATGCGCGAGCACGAAGCGGGCCATACGGTAGGCGAGCGTCGCCTTGCCGATGCCGGGCGGCCCACCGATCAGCCACGCATGATGGATGCGGCCGCCACGATAGGCATCGATCAGCGTCTGCTCGGCCTCGGCGTGACCGAAGAAGACTGCGGTCTCGCGCGGCGGCGGCGCCTCGACCGGCGCGGGCTCCCGCGCGGCCGCGCGGCTCACGACACGTCCTCGATCAGCAGCGGCGCCTCGAGCGGGTTGAGCCGCTCGCAGACGACGGCCCAGATCGCCTCGGCCACGGTACCGGGCTCCCCGCAGCCGTCGATGACGACGCAGCGCTCCGGCTCGCGCGCGGCGAGCTCGAGGTAGGCTCGGCGCAGCCGCTCGTGAAACTCCAGGGCCTCGGTCTCGAACCGGTCGGCGGCCGCGCCACCACGGCGCCGCGCAGCGCGCTCGAGACCGAGCTCGGCCGGCATGTCGAGGACGATGGTCAGGTCTGGCGCGGTGTCGCCTACGGTGATGTGCTCGAGCCGGCCGATCAGGCGCTGGTCGACGTTGCCGAGCACGCCCTGATAGACCCGCGTCGAATCGGCGAAACGGTCGCAGGCCACCCACCTGCCCTGCTCCAGCGCCGGACGGATGGTCTGGCGCAGGTGATCGTCACGCGCGGCCGCGAACAGGATCGCCTCCGCGTAGGCTCCGAGGGGCTTTGCCGCCCCCGACAGCAGCACGTGGCGAATCGCTTCCGCCCCCGGCGAGCCGCCCGGCTCGCGCGTCGTCACGACGCCCAGCCCGAGCGATGTCAGCCTCGCCGCCAGCGCCTTCACCTGGGTCGATTTCCCGGTGCCCTCGCCGCCTTCGAAAGTAATGAAACGCCCGCGCAATTTCGTACTCCAATCTCACGACTGGGAATCGAGCTCTGAAACAACAGCATTACAATCTCTCGACGCCGGCGCGAAACAGGTTGATCACGAGCTCGGACGCCGCATCGAAAGCGCGTTGCGGCAGGCTACCGCGCCCGACGCTTTCGGCGGCCTGAAGCGGAACCTCGAGCACGACGTTGTCGCCGCGCCAGACCTTGAGCTTGCCGATCGGCTGCTTCTGCTCGACCGGGGCGGGCACCGGCCCGGTATAGACGATGCGGGCGATGATCTTCTCGCCGCCGGCGCGCGGCACCAGAAGGCTGATCGCGTGATCGGCGACGAGCGGCACGCGGCCGCGGGCGCCGCCATAGAGCTTGGCGTCGCCGACGGTCTGACCATCGGCGAACAGCGGCCGCGATTCGAAGGCGCGGAAACCCCATTCGAGCAGCTTGCGCGCTTCATTCTTGCGCTCGTCAGCCGTCTTCAAACCATTGACGACTACGATCAGTCTGAGCCCATTCTGCACCGCCGAGCCGACCAGGCCGTAGCCACCCTCCTTGGTGTAGCCGGTCTTCATGCCGTCCGCCCCGATGCCCATGGCGAGCAGCGGGTTGCGGTTGAATTGACGGATCTTGTTCCAGGTGAACTCGCGCTCACCGTAGTAGTGGTAGAATTCCGGATAGGTGTGGATGATGTGCCGCGCGAGCCGGGCAAGCTCACGCGAGGTCACCTTCAGACCCGGGTCCGGCAGACCGGTCGCATTGGTGAACACCGACTGGGTGAGCCCGAGCTCGCGGGCACGCTTGGTGAGCAGCTCGGCGAAATTTCCCTCGTTGCCGGCCATGCCCTCGGCGATGGCGATGCAGGCATCGTTGCCCGAATGGATGATCACGCCCTGGATCAGGTCGGCGACCTTGATGCGGCTGTTGATCGCCGCGTACATGGTCGAGCCGTGCGAGGGGGCTCCACCCTTGCGCCAGGCGTTCTCGCTGACCACGAACTCGTCCTCGAGCTTGAGATCGCCCTTCCTGATCGCGTTGAACACGTATTCGGCAGTCATCAGCTTGGCGAGGCTCGATGGCGGCATCAGCTCGTCGGCATTGCGCTCGAACAGCACCGTGCCGCTGTCGGCGTCGACCAGAATCGCGTGCGGCGCCGTCGTCTGGAATGTCGAGTCGTCCTTCTTCGGCGCTTGTGCGGCGGCGGGCGCCGCGAGCCCGATCGCCAGCGCGAGCGCGGCACCGAGCAGCAGCACGCCCGGCGTCAAACGGCCTGGCATGGCAAACCATGGCGGATGTCCTCCGAACCAATCGAGGCATCCCGGAGGAGTGGACACCCATTTTCCCAAAGGACATGCGAAAGGCATTGAATCCACAACGTTTTCCGACCAAAATCCGAGCGACCCCGGGGCCGCCTGATGGCCCGGCGCTCAAGAGCGCTTGGATAGCGAGCCACCGTGCCAGGCGCCAATCACATTCGCTGACGCAACCGTTCCACGGCCGGCACACCTTCCAATCCCGCGGTGGCTCAGCAGACCTTCCAATCCAGCGGCGGCTCAGTAGAGGCCGCGACCACTGGTCACGGCGGCGGCATCTACCCGCGCCGGCGCATAGGCGGTCATCGGCGGGGCCTCCGGCCGTGCCCATGGCGTGCGCGGCTCGCCGGCTGCGGCCCGCCGGTCGGCGGCGATTGCGGCGTCCCGCATCGTCGAGCGCTCGCCGAGATCGAACGGGCGGTCCTCCGGCACCGGAATGGCGCCGCGCAGGACCGCGCCGCGCGGGGCGAAATCCGGCACAAAAGGTGTTGCCGAGGCAAGCATCACGCCCGGCGGCGCCGGGGCGGGCTCGCCCTGGCGCAAAGTCGCCATCAGGCGGGCGTCGTCCGAGCCTTGCAGCGGGGCGGCGCCGACATACTCGACCCGGACGCGGGCGACGCCGCGATCCGCGAACCCGAGGAGCTGGGCGGCCTTGCCGGACAGGTCGATCTCGCGGTTGCCGTGGTAGGGCCCGCGGTCATTGACGCGGACGATCAGCGATCGCTGATTCGCCAGGTTGGTGACGCGCACGTAGCACGGCATCGGCAGCGTCGGATGCGCCGCCGATAAAGAGTTCATGTCGTAGACCTCGCCGTTGGCGGTGAGACGGCCGTGAAAGTCCTCGCCGTACCATGAGGCCATTCCCTCGTTGCGATAGCTGGCGTTTTCCTGGGGAACGTACATGCGGCCGCCGACGATGTAGGGCTTGCCGACCCGGTAGGTGCCGCCCCCCTTGGGTACCGGCTGCCCCGGCTCCACGACCCGTGGGCTCGACGACACGCCGTATTTCGGATCGATCATTCCGGCGAGTCGCTCCGAGGAAGAGGAGCAGCCCACGAGCGCAACGCCGCCGGCCAGCAGCACGCCGATCCGCGCCGCCCGGCAACGCTGCCAGACATCCTCTCGCCGCCGCATCGGACGGGGGTCCCCTCTTCGTTTGCCGCCGATTCCTCGGTCCGGCGGAGGACGCCTCCACCGCCGATCGATGTCTCGGTAAGCGCTCGAGCGGCTGCGTCCGTCTGCGCATCCGCCCCCAGTCCCTCAATTGCCCAGGATAGCGCCAAATCAGAGGCGAGCAAAACACCCTCTCGCCGGCGTGGTAAAGGATTCGTATGGTGGCGCGCTGGCCGGCGCGCAGCCGGAGCCTGTCCCGCTCATGCCGGAGCAAGCGGTGGACCCATCCGAGAAACGTCACCCGTCGTCGCTGGTCGGAGACATCGGGGCCACCAATGCGCGCTTTGCGCTGGTCGGTCCGGACGACGGCGCGTTCCGCCGCGTGCGCGTTCTCGCCTGCGACCATTACGCGACACTCGAGCAGGCGATCCGCCGCTATCTCGACGAGGAGCTGGCGCCTGCCGGGCTGCCGCGGGTCGAGGCGGCCGCCATTGCGGTCGCCGCGCCGATCACCGGCGACCAGGTAACCTTGACCAACCATCCGTGGTCATTCTCGATTCGCGAGTTGCGCGGCTCGCTCGGGCTCGACCGGCTGGTCGTTGTCAACGACCTCGCCGCAATGGCCGCCGCGGCGCCCCGTCTCGAGCCCGACCAACTGAGCCAGGTCGGCGGCGGCGCGCCGGCCGCGGGGGCGCCGAGCGGTGTGATCGCGCCCGGCTCCGGCCTCGGCGCCGCCGCGATCGTGCCGACCGGCGACGGGTGGGAAGCGCTGCCCGGCGAGGGTGGGCATGTCACGATGGCGCCTGCAACGCCGAGAGAAAGCGCGGTGCTCGAGCGCATGCGCAGTCGCTTCGACCACGTGTCGGCGGAACGTGTGGTGTCGGGCCCCGGCCTCGTCAACCTGTACAACACGCTGTGCGAGCTCGACGGCGTTCCGGCCGCCTCCTATACGGCCCCGCAGATCACCGATGCGGAGATCGGTGAGCACGAGCCGTACTGCCGCGAGGCGGTGGACATGTTCTGCGCCATGCTCGGGACGCTCGCTGGCGACCTCGCGCTGACGCTCGGCGCGCGCGGCGGTATCTACATTGCCGGCGGCATCGTGCCGAAGCTCGGCTCCGCATTCGCCGCCAGCGGATTTCGCCGCCGCTTCGAGGACAAAGGGCGCCTGCGAGCCTATCTTACGGCCATTCCGACCTGGGTCATCATCCACCCGTTCCCGGCATTCCCCGGCCTGGTGGCTCTGCTGACCAAAAGGAGCTGCGATGTCGACAGCAACCCAGACAGCCGGCGTCCCGCCTAGGACGATCGGGCTGCTCACGAGCGGCGGCGACTGTGCCGGACTCAACGCGGTGATCCGGGCGGTCGTCTCCCGTGCCGTGCTGGGCTTCGGCTGGCGCGTCATCGGCATTCGCCAGGGCACCGCCGGGTTGCTGCAGCGGCCCCCGCTCACCGAGCAGCTCGATCTCGGCCTCGCCACCGTCAACATCCTGCGGCTGGGTGGCACCATCCTGGGCACCACCAATCGCGGCGATCCATTCGCTTTCCCGATGCCGGACGGCAGCCTCGAGGATCGCTCCGCAGAGGTGATCGACGCGATCCGCGAGCTCGGCCTCCATGCCCTCATCGGGGTCGGCGGCGACGGCAGCTTCATGATCCTGAGACGGCTCGCCAAGCAGGGCGGCATCAACCTGGTCGGCATCCCGAAGACGATCGACAACGACGTCGGAGCGACCGAAAGCTCGGTCGGCTACAATACGGCGGTAGCGGTTGCCACCGAGGCGCTGGACCGGCTGCAGCCGACCGCGGCGAGCCACGACCGCGTCATGGTGCTCGAGGTCATGGGCCGCGACGCCGGCCACATCGCGCTCGCCGCCGGGATCGCCGGCGGCGCCGACGTGATCCTCATTCCCGAGATCCCGTATCACATGGAGGCGGTGGCGGCCCACATCGACCGGCTGCGCCGCCACGGCCGCAATTTCGCGCTCGTCATCGTCGCCGAGGCGGTACCCGACCGCACCGGCCGGCAAGTGCGCCAGCGCCAGGCCTTCGGCAAGTCCAACTACGGCGGCATCGGACATATTCTCGGCGAGGCGATCACCGAGCTCACCGGCGCCGAGACCCGCGTCACCGTGCTCGGCCACCTGCAGCGCGGCGCCCAGCCGACTTGGGACGATCGCCTCATCGCCTCGGCGTTCGGCGTGCACGCGGTCGACCTCATCGCGGCTGGCCGGTTCGACCGCATGGTGGCGTGGCAGAACCGCCAGGTGGTCGACGTCCCGCTCGCCGACGCGATCCGCGCGCCGCAACTGGTCGACCTGGACGGCGCCCTGGTGCACACCGCGCGCGGCCTCGGAATCAGTCTGGGCGACGCTTGATTCCTCGATGGCGCTCGCGCGACCGCAAATCAGGATTTTTCGGTTGCGACCGTAACCACCAGGCACGATCACACGAATGGATCATCAGGCTTGTGAAGCGCCGTCGGCGGCGGCGACGAGCGCGCGGCCGACCGCTCCCGCCAGGGTGTGGGTTCCAATGTTGCCCGGTTCGCCCGGGCGATCGGGTGACCCGTTGAACTTCG
>JBEKZK010000070.1:0-11389 GCA_049509935.1 Xanthobacteraceae bacterium
CCGCAGCTAGGCCGCCAAGCCGGCGGAGGCGCTCGCCGGCCTGCTAAAAAGTCCGTCGCGGTCCGCTTCTGATCTGTCCACGATTTTGGGTGCGGATTAGGTGCGATCCGATACAGCGTTGAAAACGTTGGATAAATTTACCGCAGTTTAAGCCCCATCCGGGCTACCGTTTACCTGCGCCGTCGGGAAAGAACAGCTGCTCGCCGCCGATCTTGTAGTCGGCGATCGCGTTCTGCCCCTCGGGCGACAGCAGCCAGTCGATGAAGGCCTGGCCGTCGGCGGCCTTCACGTGCGGATGCCGGGCGGGGTTCACCAGCATGACGCCGTATTGATTGAACAGCCGGCGATCGCCTGCGCTGAGGATCGTGAGATCGCCGCGGTTCCCGAACGCGAGCCAGGTGCCGCGATCGGACAGCACGTAGGCGTTGGCGGCGGCCGCCATGTTCAGCGCCGGCCCCATGCCCTGGCCGATCTCGCGATACCAGCTGCCCTTGATGCCGGCGATGTCGAGCCCGGCCGCCGTCCACAGGCGCAGCTCCGCCTCGTGGGTGCCGGAGCGGTCGCCGCGCGACACGAAGGTGGCGCGTGCCGCCGCGATCCTGCGCAAGGCGTCGGCCACGTCGCTGCCGCCGGCGATCCCGGCGGGGTCGCCGCGCGGGCCGACGATGACGAAGTCGTTGTACATGACGTCGTGGCGCCGGGTGGCAAAGCCTTCGGCGAGAAACTTGTCCTCCGCCGCCCTGTCGTGCACCAGCACCACGTCGGCATCGCCGCGGCGCGCGGCATCGAGCGCCTGGCCGGTGCCGAGCGTCACCACCTTGACGGAAATCCCGGTCCGCGCGGTGAACCTCGGCAGCAGATGGTCGAACAGCCCGGACTGCTCGGTGGACGTCGTCGACGCGACGATGATCGATCGCTCCTGGGCGACCGTGCGCGACCCGAGCGCGAGCATCAGCGCACACGCGATGGCCACGAGATGGCGTCGCATCCGTGCAACCCTTTAAAACGCCAGCTGCACCTTCATGGCGCGGCTGCGGTCGGACGCCAGATCGAACGCCTCGACGGCGCGATCGAACGGCAGCGTCGCGCTGATCAGCGGCTTCACGTCGATCAGCCCCTTGCCCATGAGCTCGACGGCCAGGCGGAACTCGTCGTCGAAGCGGAAGGTGCCGCGCAGCTGGATCTCCTTGGCGACGATGGTGTTGATCGGCAGCGTCATCTCGCCGCCGAGCCCGACCTGGACGGCGATCGCGCCCGGACGCACCACATCGAGCGCGCCGCGCAGCGCGGCGGCGTTGCCGGAGGCCTCGACCAGGACGTCGAACGTGCCCTTGTCCGCCGCGTAGCCGGCGAGCGCCTCGGGCTCGCGCCCGACGTCGATGACCCGCGAGGCGCCCAGCCGGCCGGCGATCCGCAGCGGATAGGGGCTGACGTCGGTGGCGACGATCTCGGCGGCGCCGGCGTAGCGCGCGCTGAGCACGCACAGGGCGCCGATCGGCCCGCAGCCGGTGACCAGGACCCTTTTGCCCATCAGCGGTCCGGCCCGCTGCGCCGCGTGCAGACAGACGGCGAGCGGCTCGGCCATCGCCGCCTCGGCGACCGTCAGCGTCGGCGCCACCGCCACCGCCTGGCGTTCATCAACCGTCAGGCTCTGCCGGAATGCCCCCTGCACGTGGGGAAATCGCATGGCGCTGCCGAAGAAGCGCATGTCGAGACACTGGTTGTGCAGCCCTTCGCGGCAGTAGCGGCAGTGCTCGCAGGGCCGGCTCGGATCGACCGCGACGCGCAGGCCCGGAGCCAGCCCGGTCACCTCGCGGCCGATCTCCTCGATGGTGCCGGCAATCTCGTGCCCGAGCACCATCGGCTCGCGGACCCGCACGGTCCCGAAGCCGCCGTCGTGGTAATAGTGCAGATCGGATCCGCAGATCCCGCCGGCCTCGATGCGCACCCGCACCTGGCGCGGGCCGATCGCCACCGGCGCGACCTCCTCGATCCGCAGGTCCCTGGCGGCATGAATGACGACGGCGCGCATGCGCCATTGTACAGCATCGCAACGATGCCGCCATCCGGATAGGCTCATCGCGCCCGACTCAACCCGCACCCATCAGCAGAGGGCAGGATCGCATCCCGATCTTGCGAACCGACATGCGCCGCCATCGCAAAGCAAAGATCGTCGCGACCCTCGGACCGGCCAGCTCGACGCCCGAGCTGATCCGCGCCCTGTTCGTCGCCGGCGTCGACGTCTTCCGGCTCAATTTCAGCCACGGCACCCACGCCGACCACCAGCGCCGCTTCGACACGATCCGCGCCATCGAGCAGGAGGTCGGACGGCCGATCGGCATCCTGCAGGACCTGCAGGGGCCGAAGATCCGCATCGGCGCGCTCACCTCGCCGCCGATCCGGCTGGAGACCGGCAGCACCGTCGCCTTCCGCCTGTCGCCGGAGCCAGGCGACGCCCACGAGATTCCGCTGCCCCATGCGGAGGTATTCCGAAAAATCCTCCCCGGGCACATCCTGATGATCGACGACGGCAAGCTGCGCCTCGAGGTGTCGCGCTGCGAGACCGACCGCTTCGAGGCGCGCGTCGTGGTGGGCGGCAGCCTCACCGACCGCAAGGGCGTCAACCTGCCGGACACCGAGCTTCCCATTTCGCCGCTCACCGACAAGGACCGCATCGATCTGGCGTTCGGTCTCGGCCTCGGCGTCGATTGGGTCGCGCTGTCGTTCGTCCAGCGCCCGGCCGACATTCTCGAGGCGCAGGGCCTGGTCAAGGGCCGGGCCGGCATCATGGCCAAGATCGAGAAGCCGGCAGCATTCGAGCGCATCGAGGACATCGTGGCGCTGGCGGATGCCGTGATGGTGGCGCGCGGCGACCTCGGCGTGGAAATTCCGCCCGAGGAGGTGCCGGGCAAGCAGAAGGAGCTGGTGCGACTGTGCCGCACCGCCGGCAAGCCGGTGATCGTCGCCACCCAGATGCTGGAATCGATGATCAAGTCGCCGTCGCCCACGAGGGCCGAGGCGTCCGACGTGGCGACCGCCATCTACGACAGCGCCGACGCCGTCATGCTGTCGGCGGAATCGGCCTCCGGCGACTTTCCGATGGAAGCCGTCACCATGATGGACCGCATCATCAGCCGCACCGAGAGCCACAAGCTCTATCGCTCGATCATCGACGCGCTGCAGCCCGTCGCCGAGCACACGATTCCCCATGCGGTTGCGGCGGCGGCGGCCGACGTCGCCAGCCAGATCGACGCCACCGCCATCGTGGCGTTCACCGCCAGCGGCACCACCGCGCTGCGGGTGGCGCGCAAGCGCCCCATGGTGCCGATCGTGAGCGTGTCGCCGGATCCCGGCACTGCGCGGCGGCTGGCGCTGCTGTGGGGCACCCACAGCGTCATCGCCCAGGACGTGGCGAGCTACGACGAGATGGTGGCAAGCGCCTGCGCCCAGGCCCACCAGGAAGGTTTCGCCAACACCGGCGACCGCATCGTCGTGGTGGCGGGCGTGCCGTTCGGCCGCGCCGGCTCGACCAACAATCTGCGGGTCGTCACGGTGTAGGCGACCGACCACTTGCTTGTCAGAAAGATGTCGTCATTCAGCCACATGGTTGACTCGATGACGACGCATTGCGGACTTTTGTTGCGCAGTAGTTGCACTTGAACATTTCAAATAATTATGAGCACCTGCGCGCACTCGATTTTGAGCGCCGCAGCCGACATCATCGTTGCCTTAATCGATTTCAGGTTGCCGTTTCAGGCAAACAGCCAGTCCCGCCGAATTGACACACTGCGGCCACGACTTCTAATGACGCGATTGTGGTTTGTTGCGTACGGGGTCGCGAGTGATTGTTGGAAAATCCCGCATCTGGGCGGTCGTGGCGATGGTGTGTGCGTCGACGCACGCCGTCGGCCAGGTGATCCCGTCCAGCAATCGGCCCGGACGGGAACGCGAACAATTCAGCGAGCCGTCGGTCCCGCGGGCGCAGCCGGGGGTCGGCGCGATCTCGCTCCCGAGCACGACGGCGCCACCCGACGCGGCGCAGATCCGGCTCTTCGTTCGCGACATTCGGGTCGTCGGCTCGACCGTCTACCGCTCCGACGACCTCGCTGCGCTGACCCGCGACGTCGTCGGGCAGACGGTTTCGCTGGAGGCGGTGTACGAGGTGGCGCGCCGCATCACCGGGAAATATGGCGACGACGGCTATGTGCTGTCACGCGCGATCGTGCCGCCGCAGGCGCTCGACCCGCGCGGCGCCGTGCTTCGCATCGAGGTGATCGAAGGATATGTCGACCGCGTCGAATGGCCGGCGAAGCTGACGCGGTACCGCGATTTCTTCTCCGCCTACGAGGCCCGGATCACGGCGGAGCGGCCGACCAATATCCGCACCATCACCCACTACCTGTTGCTCGCCGGCGATCTGCCGGGGCTGCGGATCACCACCACGCTGCGTGCGTCGAGCAGCCATCCGGGTGCCTCGACCCTGGTGGTCGATGTCACCGAGAAGCCGGTCGACGCGGTCGCGCGCATCGACAACCGCGGCACCGCGTCGCGCGGGCCCGACGAGTTCCAGACCGCGCTGACGCTCAACAACACCCTCGCCGCCCACGAGTCGTTCACCTTGAGCTACGCCGGCGTGTCGCCGCTCAAGGAGCTGCAATTCGTCCAGGGGGTTTATCGGCAGGTGCTGACCAGCGAGGGTCTCACCGCCTTCGTCAACGCCAGCTATGGCTGGGGCAAGCCGGGAATTCCGGCGTTCGCGCTGAGCGACTACGCGACCCGCAGCACCTATGGCGAAGCCGGAGTGAGCTACCCGGTCTATCGTTCCCGTGAGCGCAACCTGACGCTCAGCGGCCTGGTGTTCCTGAGCGACAGCGTCGGCGACGGCTCCATCCTGCCCAGTCGCGACCTCCTGCGTGGGACGCGCCTGAAGGCCGACGGCGATTTCACCGACCGTCTGAACGGCAGCAACGTGTTCAACGTGACCTTCAGCAAGGGCATCGATGGCTTCGGCAGCACCGCGAATGACAATCCTCTGGCCTCGCGTCGCGGCGGTCGCGTCGACTTCTCGAAGATCGAAGCCTATGTCGGCAGAACGCAGCCGCTGATCGGCAACCTCTCGGCGCTGCTGCAGGGTTATGGCCAATATGCTCTCACCCCGCTGCTGCTGTCCGAGCAGTGCAGCTTCGGCGGACGCGTGTTCGGCCGCGCCTACGATCCGTCCGATCTGCTCGGAGACAGTTGCTGGGAGGCCAGCGCCGAGCTCCGCTACGATCTTCCGCCGACGTTCGCGCTCGCCCAGCTCTACACCTTCGTCGACTACGGCAGCCTGCGCAACATCGACGTCGCCGGACAGGCATCCGCCAGCCACGGCGCCTCCACCGGCGGAGGCCTCCGCGTCGGACGGCCCGATCTCGTCACCATGGATGTGTCGGTGGCAAAGGCGATCGACGGGCCGCGTGACGACCAGCGATTCTTCATCGTGCTGACGACGCACAACTAGAGGCGATCATGTCCTCTCGCATGCGCAAAGTGCTGTTCGCGACGCCTGCCGTTCTGGCGCTGTTTGCCGGCCCGGTCACCGGCAATCCGCTCCAGTTTCCGCTGCTGGGCGGAAACCCCAACTTTCAGTTTCCGCTGCCGGGTGGAAACCCCAACCTTCGCAGCCCGGCGACACCATCGCCCGCGGTGATGCCATCGACCGCCAAGGGCGTCGCCAACAGGCCGGTGCTCAATTTCAGCCCGGGATCGTGGTTCAGCTTCCTCCAGCCGGGCTCGGGCACCGTGGTGTCGAACCCGGCGACCGGCGTCACCAGCAGCAGGTCGAACAGCTTCCTGTTCGGTACGGGCAACAGCTTCCTGTTCGGCACGGGCACCGGGATCGATACGGCCGGCGCCGCGACGACGACCGGAGACACCGGCAGCAGCGATGTCGGGTCGGGGAAGTTCGCAACCTGGGGAAGGTCGGACGCAACCAGCCTCGGCTTTGGCAACGGCAATGCCAATGGCAATGGCAATGGCAATGGCTATGGCTATGGTTATGGCAACATCACCGCCAACGGCGGCGGCCTTGCTGCTCTGGTGGCGCCCGGGGCGGGCGATTCCGGGACGATCGGTGCCACCGTGGGAACCGCCGCTTCCGGCGCGAGCAGCGGCGTCACCCTCGACTTCTACGGCGACCGGCTGATCTCGCTCGCGGTCGGCGATTCGGCTGCCTCGAGCGTGAAGGACGTGGCGACCGGCCAGCCGCTGACCTCGTTGGTGGCGGGCAACGGCAAACGCAGGCCCAATGGCGGCCATGTCGAGCTGACCGTGGGCGCCGCCCGCCAACTGGTGGATTCCGTCGTCAACAACAACGGGGTCGTCGAGGCCCGATCGGTCGGCAGGCGTAACGGGCTGATCGTGCTCGGCGCCGCAACCGACAAGGCCAAGTCGGGCGCGGCGACATCGACGGCGCTGCATTCCGCCACGACCCCGGCGGCGGGCGGCGGCCAGACGTCCGGCAGCAGCTCCGGCAGCAGCGGCACGGCTCCGGGGGGGCCGCCGGGCGGGCAGGCCCAGCATCCGGCTATCGGCGACCGGAATTTCAGCGGCGTGCCGCCGCGCAACGAGACCCGCTTTGCCGCCGACGAGGTGATGATCCAGCTTGGTGCCGGTGTCTCGCCCAGAGAGCTTCAGACCATCGCGCAGCGCTTCGACCTCGCCATCGTCACATCGGAGAGCCTGTCGATCGTCGGGCGCACCCTTGCCCGTCTGCGCATCACCAACGGTCGGCCGGTGCCCGAGGTGATCCGCGCGCTCGAGGCCGCCAGGCTGCCGATCGTGGTGACGCCGAACTATCGGTTCGCACTCGTCCTGGATACCGCCACGCCGGTGCCATCGTCCGGCTCGGCGGGCGCCCGTGCGGACCAGTACGTCGTCGACACCTTGCATCTGGGGCAGGCCCACGGGCTGTCGCGGGGCGACGACGTCCTCATTGCGATGATCGATTCGGGGGTCGATGCCGGGCATCCCGACCTCGCGGGTACGATCCGGGACCGCTTCGACGTGCAGGGCACCGCGGGATCCGCCCATCCCCATGGAACCGGCATGGCCGGCGCCATCGCGTCGCACCAGCAGTTGCTCGGGGTCGCGCCTGCCGCCAAGCTGCTCACCGTCCGGGCGTTTGCGCCCGGCAGCACCGACGCAATCCTCAAGGGCCTCGATTGGGCGGTCCGCAAGGGTGCCCGCATCATCAACATGAGCTTTGCCGGGCCGTTCGATCCGATGCTGCAGGAGGCGCTCGCGCGCGCCAGCGCCAGCGATGTGCTCCTGGTGGCGGCCGCCGGCAACGCCGGCCCGAAGTCGCCGCCGCTCTACCCGGGAGCCGATCCCCATGTGATCGCGGTGACGGCGACCGATGGCGAGGACAATCTGTTCGCAGAGGCCAGCCGCGGTCGCCACGTCTCGATCGCAGCGCCCGGCGTCGGCGTCCTGGTTCCGGCGCCGGACGCCACCTACCAGCTCACCACCGGCACCTCGGTCGCGGCCGCCCATGTGAGCGGCGTCGCCGCGCTGCTGATGTCGCGAAATCCCAATGCCGACGCCGCGACCATCCGCGCGATCCTGCAATCCACCGCGAGGGATCTCGGGCCGAAGGGCAGGGATGACCAGTTCGGCTGGGGCCTCGTCGACCCGCTCGCGGCGCTCACCTCCCTCGACGCGCTGGCCGCGAGGTGAAGCGCTTGCGCGCGGCGCGCTCCGGGCGAGCAAAGTAGCCCGCTTAAGCGCGTTACGCCCGTCTGCGCGGGCTATGGAGCGCAGCGGAATGCGGGAATGGCCGCGCGGTCACCTCCGGATCGCGTCTTGACATCAAAGCATCGCGTCAAATATGCCCTGATGCATGCGGACCACCCCGACCATTGACGACCATGTGACGGCCGAGCTAGGGCGGCTGACGAGCCGAGCAAAGCGGAGCGCGCCTTTCGTTACCAGCTCGGTCGACCTCGGCGGGCTGCACATCGCCAGCATCGACAACATTGCCGAGGTGCTCGCCGTATCGGAGGGCGAGGCCTTCAGGTGATTCTGGTCGATGCCGACGTCGTGACGCTCTGCTCGGCCGACGGCGACTTTGCGCGGTTTCCCGGACTGCGGTGGCTCAATCCGCTGGTACCATGACGTCGCAGGGTCAGCGGTCCACGGCGCGGCGCCGTGGGTATATGCTTGCCCCATGCGGGTGATCGGCATGGCGGGCTGGAGCGGGGCGGGGAAGACGACCCTGCTGTCGAAGCTCATCCCGCGCCTGGTGGCGCGGGGCTTGCGCGTATCAACCGTGAAGCATGCCCATCACGACTTCGATCTCGACCAGCCGGGCAAGGATTCCCATGTCCACCGGCGCGCCGGCGCGACCGAGGTGCTGATCTCGTCGGCGCGGCGTTTCGCCCTGGTGCACGAGCTGCGCGGCGCCGCCGAGCCCGCGCTCGCGGAGCTCCTGGCGAAGCTCGCCCCGGTCGATCTGGTGATCGTCGAGGGGTTCAAGCGCGGACCGCATCCCAAGCTCGAGGTGTTTCGCGCCGATGTCGGCAAGCCGCTGCTCCATCCGGACGATCCGCACATCGTCGCGATCGCGTCGGCGCGGCCCCTGGTGACCGCGACGGTGCCGGTCGTCGACCTCGACGACATCGACGCCATCGTCGATATCGCGCTTGCCGGCGCGGCGCCCGTCGCCACGCTGGCGGTTCCATCCGGGAGCCGCTGATGGCGCAACTGTCCGATGACTGCTTCGCGTTCGGCGGGCCGCTGCTGTCGGTCGCCGACGTCGAGCAGCTGATGGCCCGGCGCGTGGCCCCGGTCCCCGACATCGGGTTGGTGGACCTGCAGGGCGCGCTGGGACGGGTGCTCGGCCACGACCTGCTGGCTCCGGTCGACCTGCCGCCGTTCGACAATTCGGCGGTCGACGGCTTTGCGGTCCGTCACGACGACCTCGACCCGGAGGCGGAAACCCGGCTTCCGGTGATCGACCGGGTGACGGCGGGCCGCGCCTCGGCGCGGGCGATCGTCGGCCGTTCCGCCATCCGCATCTTCACCGGCGCCCCGATGCCCGATGGCGCCGATACCGTGTTCATGCAGGAGGACTGCCGTATCGAGGGCAGCCAGGTGGTGGTGCCGCCGGGGTTGCGCTTCGGGGCCAACCGGCGGCTCGCCGGCGAGGACATCCGCGCCGGAACGGTGGCGCTGCCGGCCGGCCGGCGGCTGCAGCCGCAGCACCTGGCGCTCGCCGCGGCGCTGGGGGTCGACACCCTCGGCGTCCGCCGGCGCATCCATGTCGCCCTGTTCTCCACCGGCGACGAGATCGTCGAGCCCGGCGTGCCGCTGCCGCCCGCCGCGCTCTATGACGCCAACCGGCACCTCGTCGCCGGCCTGCTCCGCGGTCTCGGCGCCGAGATCACCGACCTCGGCATCCTCGCCGACGACCAGGATCTGCTCGCCGAAGCGATCAGCGCCGCCGCCCTGACCCACGACCTTGTGCTGACCACCGGCGGCATCTCGACCGGCGAGGCCGACCATGTCCGCCCCGCCGTCGAGCAGATCGGCCGGCTGGTATTCTGGCGCGTCGCCATCAAGCCGGGCCGCCCGGTGGCCATGGGGGTGATCCGCGGCGCCGCCTTCGTCGGCCTACCCGGCAATCCGGTCGCCGCCTTCGTGACGTTCGCCCGGGTGGTGCGCCCGCTGGTGCTGCGCCTCGCCGGCGCCCTGCCGGAGGTCACCCCGACGCTGCCGGTGCGCGCCGGCTTTTCCTACCGCAAGAAGAAGGGACGCCGCGAATATGTGCGCGTCACCCTGCGCCCGATGGCTGACGGCGGCGTCGAGGCGATCAAATACGCCCAGGAAGGCGCCGGCGTCATCACCTCGCTGACCGAGACCGACGGCCTCGCCGAGCTCGCCGAGGACGTCACCGACGTGCGCCCCGGCGAGATGATCGGATTTCTGCCTTATCAGGCACTGGTCGGGTAGCGGCACTCGCGGGGTGGGCAAGGGATGTTCCGCTGAAGTTTATCAGCGTTCTGTGTCTTGGCGATTTGTCTTGGCGATTTGTTTGGCCAATATGCGCGCGACGAACTCGGCGTCCCCCCTCTCCCCAGCGGGGAGAGGGTCGGGGTGAGGGGGCTCCGGCGCGACTGTTAGGGCGGTAACCCCGTCACCCCAACCCTCTCCCCAAATGGGGAGAGGGAGCCCCGCCGTGCCGGTTACGCGTCAGAACACCAAGCCGTCCTTGATCACCACCCAGCGACCGTTCTGCACCTGCTGCACCTGCGCGATCACCTCGGGCAGGTGCTCGGTCTTGCTGAACTTGACCGGCGGCGAGCTGAAGATGTCGCGGAACTCGGCGCCGGATTCCAGCGCATCGAGGAATTTCTGACCGGTCAGGTCGCGGCCGGCCAAGTTGGCGAAGAACGCGAAGGTCTCGATCGAATTGTAGCCGATGACCGCCTGGGTGTTGGCGTCGATGCCGAACATCTTCTTGTAGCCCGCCAGCCACTCCTTGACCTTGCCCTTGGCGGTGTCCTCATAGGGCACCTCGAAGGCCGCCGCCGCGTACAAACCCTCCACCGCGTCCTTGCCGAGCGCCGGGACCTCGAGGACGTTGGTCGGCGTGGCGCCCAGGAAGGTGACGTTCCAGCCGAGCTTCTTCGCCTCCGCCATGGCGCCGATGGTCTCGCGGATGATCGTGCCGAGCACCACCAGGTCGCAGCCGTCGGACTTCATCCGCGCGATCTGCGCGGAAAAATCCGAGGCGCCGCGCTTGTAGCTGGTGACCGTCCCGGGCTGCAGCTTCATGGCGGTCAGCTGTTTGGTGAAACCGTCGAGCACGTTCTTGCCGTACTCGTCGTCCTGATGCATCAGGCACGGCTTCTGCGCGTGCTTGGTCTCGATCATGTACTTGACGGCCGCGCGCGTCGATTCGACGTAGGGCAGCAGGTTGTTGAACTTGAGCCGTTCCTGCGGCTTTCCCGGGTCGAACCTGAATGTGAACTCGGCGGCGGTGAGCGGGAACAGCTGGGTCACCCCGGCTTCGAGCACGATGTCCTGAGCGGCGAGCACGGTCGGCGAGCCCATGGCACCGATCATCGAGAACACCTGGTCCTTCTCGATCAGCTTCTGCGTCGCCAGCACGGCGCGCTTGGGATCGTAGCCGGAGTCCTCGATCACCAGCTTCAGCTTGCGGCCCTTGACGCCGCCTGCCGCGTTGATCTCCTCGACGGCGAGCTTCATGCCGTTGGCGACCGACACGCCCCAGCCTTTGATCGGGCCGCTGAGATCCTGGTGGGTGCCGACCACGATCTCGCCGTCCGAGATGCCCTGATTGGTGACCCTGGTCTGCGCCGCTGCCGGCGCCGCCGTCAGCGCCACA
>JBEKZK010000700.1:0-3413 GCA_049509935.1 Xanthobacteraceae bacterium
CGATCGGTAAATTGGTTGGCTCCTTGCTCGCTCCTATGTGAGGTCGGGCCGTGGATGGTTCTGCGTCCGAAACGCAGCCCGACGCGAACGAGAGCGAATCGATATGCCGCTGGATCGCCATGTGCAACGGCTGCTCAACGTCGTTGGGGTCACTCAGCCGGACGTAGCACGACTCGAGCCGGAGGCTATGCGCCGGGCGATTGCCGATCTGGCACGTCTCGTTGACGCCAAGGATGTACCAATTGGCGCCACCGAGGATCGCGAGATTCCCGGTCCGGCGTCGCCGCTTCCGATCCGGATCTTGACCCCCTTGGCCGATGCCGCAGGGGCGCTCCCTGGACTGGTCTATTTCCACGGCGGAACCGGCGTATTCTGCGGGGTCGACACTCACGACAGCTTGTGTCGGATGCTCGCCAACGCGAGCGGCTGTCGCGTCGTCTCCATCGAGTATCGCCTGGCGCCGGAGAACAAATTTCCTGCCGCGGTCGACGACAGCTATGCGGCAACCCGGTGGATCCGCGATCATTCCGCAGCGCTGGGCATCGATCCCAGACGTTTGGCGGTGTGCGGCGATTCGGCAGGCGCGACCCTGGCGGCCGCGGTTTGCCAGCTTGCGCGAAGCTCCGCCGACCTCGAGATCGCGCTGCAGGTTCTGATCTGTCCCGTGACCGACGTACACGCCGATACCGAATCGCGCCGCTTGTTCGGAAGCGGCTATTTTTTCGACATGGCGACCTTGACATGGGCCCTTGGCCACTACCTGGCGAAGGATGCCGACGCGTCCGATCCTCGTGTATCGCCGCTTCGTTGCGGCGATTTCAGCGGGCTCCCGCCGGCCCACATTCACACCGCAGAGTTCGATCCCCTTCGCGACGAAGGCAAGCAATACGCCGATGCGCTGGAGCGCGCGGGGGTTCGCATCCGTTATACGTGCCACCCGGGCATGATCCACCACTTTTACTGTATGGCCGGAGCGATCCCGGCGTCGCGCGCCGTGATCGGCTCGATCGGCAACGATATCAGAGTGGCCCTCGGCTATGAGGCATGCGCGAATTCCCAATAGAGCTCGCGGGCCTTGCGAAATATCGGCCCGGGCTGCAGCAACCGACCGTCGATCCGGGTCACCGGAACGACCTTGGAGAAGTTTCCAGTGGAGAAAATCTCGTCTGCGGTCTCGAAATCGGAGTATCGCAACGTTTTTTCCACGACGACCAATCCGGCGTCGCGCAGAAGACCGATGACCCTCTTGCGGGTGATGCCGGCGAGAAAGGTGCCGTTGGGTATCGGCGTAAGCACGACGCCGTCCTTCACCATGAAGATATTGGACGTAGCCAGCTCCGCCACGTTACCGAGCATGTCGCACACGAGCGCATCGTCGAAGTTCCGGCTCCGCGCCTCGAACAGACTCCGCGCGTTGTTCGGATAGAGGCACCCGGCTTTGGCGTCGACCGGCATCGTCTCGGGGGTCGGTCTGCGAAACGGCGACAACGTGATCGCGAACCCGTCCGGTTTGCGTAGCGGCGCTTCGTAAATCGTGAGAAACCACTGTGTGGACTCGGGGTCGGGCGCCTGAACCCGCGGGCCCTCGCGCTCGGCCCAATACATCGGACGAATATAGAGCGCCACGTCCGAATCGAACCTGGCTATGCCGTCTCGTGCCAAGCCGACCCAGGTGTCAGTCGGGACAACTGCCTTCAGAAACAGTTTGGTGGCGGAGTCGTTGACCCGTGCGCAATGAAGCTCGAGGTCCGGCACAACGCCTTCGAATGCCCGGGCGCCGTCGAAGACAGTCGAGCACATCCAGACTGCATGAGTCCGCGGACCCATGATGGCGACATTGCCCTCATGCCAATCCCCGGCGAAGAATGTCCACGTCTTGGACCACTGCTTTGTCATTGACTGCCCCCTGTTGCGTATCGGCGTCTGCGACCCCGAGCGATGACCCGCCGGGACATCATCGCGCACCTGCGAGCGAGCCCCGCGGTCGCATTCCCTTGTTGCGCATGTCCTTGATCGGCGAACCGGGTCCACTTCGCCGGGACATGCTGTAGCGGGGACCTACCCGTTGGCGCTCGACCGCCACGACGGGGCGGCGCGCGCCGCCCCGGTTCTTGCGCGTTTGTGTGCCACGATGTGGGCGAGCCAATTACGGTACGCCCGCACCGCATACGTCTCCCAACGCTTGGGCGAATTGCCGATGGTCCGCGACGACGGGAACGTTGACAGGAGGTCTTCGCGCCGATCCATCAGTGCACGTGCACGAATGTCCAGAAGCCGGTCCTGGGTTTCATCATCGAGGTAGCCACTGGGCATGGTGGGATAATTTTCGCTTTCCCGTCGCAGGAACCGTCCGACGTCACGGCGATACTCCTTGAACAAGGTGTCGGCATCGTATTCCGGATGTCCTTGGAAGCAGACCATGAGGCTCTTGCGCTGCTTTGCGAACATGTCGACGCCGGCTTCGCTCGACCGCGTCAGGATGGCGTAGCCCGAGGAGGTCAGCGCGCGCTCGGGAATCTCATTCCAGCGTGCGTGCGGCGCCGCGATGCGAGGCGGTATGCCCCTGAGCAGCGCATGTCCCGCCACCTTTCTATGCTCGAATACCCCGAAGCGCTTGTCGCCCAGGGGCGACCTTCTGATGCCGTCCACGTGGAGCACCGCCGCCTGAGCCGCGAGGCACGACCATATGGTCGCCACCCTGCTGTCCTCCGCCCAGTCGACGATCTCGGTGAGCCCCCCCCAATAGGGTTCGTCGATCAACTCGGCGGCCACCGGCTCGGTCCCGGTCACGATCAGCCCGTCGATGCCGCCGCTCCACAGATCACCAATATCGGAATAGAACGCGCTGATGTGCTCACGGCCCGATTCGCTGCGCTTCACCGCGGGGATCGAGAAGAATTTCAGCCGGACCGCGACATTCTGTGCTGCAGCGGACAGCAGCATGTAGAACTGACGCGCGGTGCTTTCCAGCGCCGAATCCGGCATGTTGTTGACGAGACCGATGTCGATCCACCGCTCCCGATCGGCACGAGGACTTTCTCGGCGCGCTGCGTTGGAGCGATCTGGCCCACCGAGAGTCTGGTCGACGAACGGATACTTTTCAACAACGACAGGCATCGAGCCCTCCAGGCCACATCACCGACACATGCTGATCCGTCATTCGGCCGCGCTCAGTGCCTGATCCAGGTCTTCGATGATATCGTCGACATGCTCGATTCCGACGCTGAGGCGGATCATCTCCGGACGGACGCCCGCTGCCAACAGCTCATCGGCGGACATTTGCCGGTGCGTGGTCGACGCCGGGTGGCAGGCGAGTGACTTGACGTCGCCGATATTGACCAGGCGCTTGAACAACCGGAGCGCGTCGTAGAATCGCTTACCGGCATCGAAGCCCCCGTTTACGCCGAAGGTGA
>JBEKZK010000701.1:0-3411 GCA_049509935.1 Xanthobacteraceae bacterium
CCACCGTCTCGCCGACCCGCCAGGCTTCGGCGCCGGCGGGGCCCTGCCCGTGGCGCGCGCGCGCCGCATCCTCGGCGAGATTGGCGAGGCCGCGGGCGAGATTGGCGCCGCCCTCGCGCCGCGTCGCCTCGAGCACCACCGGGTTGGTCGGGATGAAGTTCGCGGGTGCGAAGGTATCGAGGATCTGCCGCGCCGTGAACGTCGCCATCGCCTGATGACGCTTTTCGAGGCCGTGGATTCCCGTCGTCGCCGCCTCCCACCATCGCTCCACCGACAGGAACGCGGTGGCATAGAGGTTGAACGGGGCCGCCCGCCATGCCGGATCGCGAAACCGGCTGTCCTGCGGCAAGGCGGATTGGGCCGGATCGCCGTCGGAGCCGAGCATCAGAGGCAACGCGTGGGCGAGGCTGTCGAACGCGCCGGCCGCCGCCTGGCCGGCGAGATCCAGCTGCTTGCCCGGGGAGAGCGCCAGATGTGCGGCCCAATCGAGGAAGGCGCCCGCCAGCGCGCGCGGCGACACGCCGGCGGTGAATTGTGCCATCCCGGCGGCGAAGAACCGGTCCAGCGCCTGCGACGCCGTCTCGGCCGCGGGCTCGTCCTCCGGCCGCGCCGGTCCGCTGCCTCGCGCCGGACCTGCCGGCGCGCCGGGGCGGGCAAATGTCACAACGGTCACGGCCACCTCGCTTTCGAGCTTCAGAGCGTCCCGGTCCGGAGATCGGCCCGGCTCATACAGGTACCGGTTAGCACGAGTGTTGCGACCGGCGCGTTGCGCTTCGTCAAGCGCCGGCGGGGCGGCTCGGCTCATGCCGGTCACCGCCGATTGGCCTATAACGGGCCATGTCCGGATGGCCGATCGACTACATCGTCTCTCCGACGCGTCAGCCGATCCGCACCCGGTCGGCCCCGCCATGAACCTCCTCCGCCCGCCCGTTGAGCGCCGTCATCGCGCGGGTCAGCTGGCCGTAGACGTCGTCGTTGATCGTCACAGTCCCGTAATTCGAGTTCTCGCCATCGAAGCGGCCTTCGGCGGGCTGATCGGCGTGCTCGAACCAGTGGTACCCGACGAGGCCCGGCCGCCGAAGCCCCGCCGCGACATAGCGCGCGAAGCTCCTCGCGCGGTCCTCCTGGGTGGCGACCCGCAGTCCGCCGCCGCGGGTGTTGGGCAGGCCGGAATCGTCGCCGCGGAACGAGAACTCGCCGACGAGGCAGGGCCTCCCGGTCCGTGCATAGACGTCGATCGTGCGCAGCGGGTCGGCTTCGTAGGCATTGAACGCGATGACGTCGAGATGGCGGCCGGCGGCTGCGACCACGGGGGTCTGTGGGGCGTATCCGAAGCGCGGTCCGAGCACCAGGTGGTTGGGATCTGCCGCCTTGACGGCCGCGACCGTGACGGCGAAATAGCGCTCGGCCAGCGCGCCGGCGAAGGCGTCGCAGTCGGCCACGAAGGCGGCGCGGCGCGGGTCGTCGGCGTTGCGCCGGCGCTCGACCTCGGCGGATTGTGCATAGAGCGGGTCCCGGCGGAACGGCGGCTCGATGTGCGGCATACCTTCCCAGCCCGTGGCCGTGCTGTGCCACACCGCGTTGAAGCTCTCGATATCGCGGTGCCGCTCGCGCAGGTGCGCGACCGCGGCCGCGCGCCCGGGGCTTGCAGGCTGATTGAGGAACAGGGTCAGCGGCTCGTCCTGGCCGCGCCAGTCCGGCCCCCACGGCAGCTCGTTGTCGGTGAACCAGCCGATGATGCCCGGCTCGTCCCGGCGCGGCGTGCAGCATTCGATCGCCATCCGCTGCACGAAGCCGGCGAAGTCCGGATCGAACGCGTCGGGAAAGCCGACCGGCGCCTTGCCCTGCCGCTCCTGATGCCCGATGAACGCGGCGCCGAGGTGGACGATCGGCGCGACCGCCAGGGGCGCGGGCCCGGCGAACGCGACGGCGTCGTCGGACCATGCACCGAGCGAGTTGAAACCCCAGGACGCCAGCCGCCGCGCCACCGCGGTCCGCCACTGCTGGATGCCACCATACTTGCGCCGGCAGGCCGTCGCATAGGGAGCCCGGTCGGTACCTTGGATCTGATCCGGATCAAACGATACATTGCAGACGCCCTTGGAGACGAAACGTCCGCCGTCCGGATCGACGAGCCACCACACGGCATCGAGGGTCTGGGCGCGAAAGAACCCCGCTCCCGTCAGGCGGTCGTCGAAAATGCCGCCCCACCGCGTCCTGCCTGCGCGCGCCATGTCGTCTCGGCCTGCCTGCGGTTGGCAAACATCCTCCATGAGATGGCCGCATGGTAGCGCGAACCGGACCGCGGCCATTGACCTAGGTCATGACCACGCGGATTTCGGAGCGATAGCATGATCGATCAGAATGCCGGAGCAGGAGGCCCGCCAGATGAGTGAATCATTATCGCAGTCCGACCGTCGCGACGGTTTCGTCTGGGGTGTCTCGACCTCCAGCTATCAGATCGAAGGCGCGGCGCACGAGGACGGCCGCGGTGCGAGCATCTGGGACACCTATTGCCGCCAGGCCGGACGTGTCGCCAACGGCGACACCGGCGACGTCGCCTGCGACCATTACCATCGCTATCGCGAGGACATCGCGCTGATGCGCGATCTCGGCGTCGGTGCCTACCGGTTCTCGATCGCCTGGCCGCGCGTGCTGCCGCATGGCCGGGGGCGGACCAACGAGGCGGGTCTGGCGTTCTACGACCGCCTCGTCGACGAGCTGCTGGCAGCCGGAATCGAGCCCTGGCTCTGCCTCTATCATTGGGACCTGCCGCAGGATCTCGACGATCTCGGCGGCTGGACCGTTCGCGACTGCGCCGGCTGGTTCGCCGACTACGCGGCCCTGGTGGCCCGGCGCTACGGCGACCGGGTCAGGAGATTTGCGACCTTCAACGAGCCATCGGTCTTCACCCTGTTCGGCTACGGGCTCGGCGGCAACGCGCCCGGCATCACCGACGCCGCCCTGCTGGTGCGGGTGGTCCATCACGTCAACCTGGGCCATGGCGCGGCGGTCGACGTGCTGCGCGCGCTGGTCCCGGCGGCCTCGATCGGTGCGATCCACAACTGGCAGCCGTTCCTGCCCTCGCGCGACACCGAGGAGGACAAGGCGGCGGCCGAGCGGTTCGCCACCTACTGGAACCAGGCGTTTGCCGACCCGCAACAGCTCGCCTGCTACCCGGCGGCGCTGGCGTCCGCCGTCGAGCCCTGGCAGCACCCGGGCGATCTGGCGCGGATTTGCCGTCCGGTCGACTGGTTCGGGCTCAATCACTATTCGCCGATCTATGCACGTGCCGATCCCAAATCGGCGCTGGGCTTCGGCTTCGGCGAGGCGCCGGCCGATGTGGAGCGCACCGGCATCGGATGGCCGATCCATCCGGAGGCTTTTCACGACACCCTGCTCGCCGTGCAC
>JBEKZK010000702.1:0-3408 GCA_049509935.1 Xanthobacteraceae bacterium
GTCGGCAGCCTTCGGCAGCGGCGAGGCCATGATCACCGTCGGCTTGCCGGTGACCGCGCCGATCATGAAGGTGCCGACCGTAAACGGCGGCGCATCCGGCGCCATGGCGCGGCGGAACAGCTCGATGTCGCCGAAGGCCCGGCGATCGACGAGCGTGTTGTGACATCGGATCATTCCATGCTGGTCGACGACGCCGATCGTATTGAATTGCGGATGATCGGCGGCGATCAGCTTCACGGCCGCCCGGCAGGTCGCGGGGTCGGCTTCGACCTCGGACATGCGACGCAGCACGCTCAGCAGACCGTTGGCCTGCTGCAGCGCGTCGGCCTGTCTCTGCGCGCCGAGCCGTGCAAGCTCGACGGCGCGCGCCCGGGCGTTGGCGAGCGCGTGCTCCCGGTCGGCGACAGCGCCGGCAATCAGGAGAGCAAGCAGCGGCGCAACCGCAATGAGAACGAGGACGAGGAGCCTCGGACGCAGGCCGACTCTGGCGAACTGGCGGCTCGGATCGAGAATGCTCACAGGAGAAGGCCGCCCGCTGGTGTCACGCCGTCTCAATCAGGTCTGTTTAATAGTTCAATAGGTATAGGATCCCTTTAAAAGATTGATTCATGTGGAAGCATACGTGTTTTATCGGAAAGCGCTCTAGCGCCGCGGCCGCCATGGACCTGCGGCGGTGCCCGGGCCGGGTGGCGGCGCGCCGAGCTCGACCGGCGGCCGTTCGGGCAGGAACGGCCTGTCCGATTCCGGCGCCTGCGGACCGCTCTGCGCACCCGCCGTTGAGCCCCACGGGCCCGGCACCGAGGTCTGCTCCGGCGCCTCCCGCTGGTCATCCGGCGGGCCCGCCGGAGGCAGCGCCATCGGCCCCGGATCGTGGCCACCGGCGTATCTCACCAACGCCTCGACCCGCGCCTCGATCGACGGATGGGTGTCGAAGATGTTGCTGAAGTCGGTGCGCGGATTGTCGATGCACATCTCCATGACGGCGGAATTGGCGCCCTCGAGGTCGCCGCGGCCTTCGATCTTGCGCAGCGCCGAGATCATGGCGTCGGGATTCTTGGTCAGCTCCACCGAGCCGGCGTCGGCGAGGAGCTCGCGCCGCCGCGACAGCGCGAAGCGGATCGTGATCGACAGGAACCAGGCGACCGCGATCAGCACCACGGCGATGATGATGGCGAACACGGTGCCGCCCGAGCCCCTGCGGTCGCCATCGTCTCCGCCGCGCCGGCCGCCGCGGAACAGACCGGACTGGAAGAACACGCGGACCACGAGCTCGGCGAAGAACGAGATCACCCCGGCGATGACGACGGCGACCACCAGCAGCCGCACGTCGCCGTTGCGGATATGGGTGAGCTCGTGGCCGAGCACCGCCTCGAGCTCGGCGTCGTCGAGCGCCTCGACCAGGCCGCTCGTCACCGTCACCGCGTACTGCCGCTCGTTCAGTCCGGTCGCGAACGCGTTGAGCGCCGGGGTATCGATCATCTCGAGCTTCGGCATGGTGATGCCGCGCGAGATGCACAGGTTCTCCAGCAGGTTCCACAGCCGCGGCTGGTCCTGTCGTGTCACCTCGGCGCCGCCGGTCACCGCGTCGATCAGCGACTGGTGGAACTTGTAGGCGATCAGAATCCACAGCACCGTGCCGACAGTCGCGAACGGGAGCGCGCGCACGAAGTCGCGGGTCGCGGCGTGCAGCAGCCACTGCAGCGAGGCGTCGCCGCCGAGCGTCTCGGCGATCAGCGCACCGGCGAACACCATGACGTAGACGAGCAGGAACAGCCCGACCAGCAGCGCTGCCGAGCGCCGCTTGTTGGCCTGGATGTGGGTATAGAGACCGTAGGTCTGTTCCATGACCGACTACTCGCCACGACCGCAACGGCGCCCGATCAGAACTTCACCTGTGGCGCCTGATCGAGCATCTTGCGCTCCTCGCCGACATCGAAGAACTGGCGCGGCGCGAAGCCGAAGATGCCGGCGAACAGCGCCGCCGGGAAGCGCTGGATGCCGGTGTTGTATTCCTGCACCGCATTGTTGAAGAAGCGGCGCGAGGCGGCGAGCTTGTTCTCGATGTCGGTCAGCTCCGCCTGCAGCTGCTGGAAATTGGCGTTTGCCTTGAGGTCCGGATAGGCCTCCGACAGCGCGAACAATTGCCGCAGCGTGCCCGACAGCATGTTCTCGGCGGCCGCCTGCTGCGCCGGCCCTTGCGCCGCGACCGCGGTGTTGCGGGCCTGGATCACCGCCTCCAGCGTGCCCCGCTCGTGCGCCGCATAGCCCTTCACGGTCTCCACCAGGTTGGGGATGAGGTCGTGGCGTTGCTTCATCTGCACATCGATGTCGGCGAACGCCTGGCTGACCCGCTGGCGCATGGCGACGAGCCCGTTGTAGATCGCGATGACCCATACGATGAGGACGACGATGACGCCGAGGATGATCCAGGTCTGGGTGGCCATGGGCTTGTCTCCGTGGGCGGGGTGGCGCGCGCAAGGTTAGCGCAGACGCAGGCTGCGCCGAAGGGGAAACCGGAACCGGTTGGTCGCCGGCCGCCTGCGGAAGGTTCACGGCCAATGGTCGCGGAGCCGCCGAAAACCCCGAAATATCGGTTGATCCGTATAACGTCATGCGTTATATCGGTGCTCGATGATTGTGAGTTTCCGTGACCCCGAGACCGAGAAGGTTTGGCTCGGCGTGCGGAGCCGACGACTGCCCCCGGATATTCAGGCGGGCGCCTTACGCAGGCTGCGTCTGCTCAACGCCGCCCAGAGGGTGGACGATCTGCGGGTACCGCCGGGCAACAGGCTGGAACAATTGCGGCACGACCGCGTCGGACAATGGAGCATCCGGATCAATGATCAATGGCGGATCTGCTTCGAGTGGAAAGAGGGCGGTGCGCACGATGTCGAAATCGTCGACGACCATGGCTGATCTGCTGCCGAACCCCCGTCCCGGGGAAATCCTCATGGAGGAGTTTCTCCGGCCGATGGGACTTTCCCAGTCGGCGCTGGCGCGCGCGATAGCGGTGCCGCCGCGGCGCATCAACGAGATCGTCCTCGGCAAGCGTGCCGTCACGGCCGACACCGACCTCAGGCTCGCGCGCTATTTCGGGGTGTCCGACGGCTTCTTCCTCAATCTGCAGAAGGACCACGATCTGATGGACCGCCGCCGCAAGATCGGCGCCGTGCTCGACGCGATCCGGCCACGCAACACCGTGAAGCGCTATCCAATGGAGCGCGGGATTGTCCATCGTGATGATTAGGTCAGCGGGTGCCAGTTATGAAGACTTCCAACTGCTTCATAACTTCCGTCAGCGAAGGATCGACGTCTTCGGTACGCACTTCGTCCATGAGCATGTTAGAAGTGACTGACGACCCATATTGACTTTGGAAATAGGTTGATAGAGAGGCGATAAAATCTTTG
>JBEKZK010000703.1:0-3406 GCA_049509935.1 Xanthobacteraceae bacterium
TTCCTCGGCCACGCAGATTGCCGAACGGATCCGCGTGAAGATTCGTGCCGAGACCGGGCTGACCGCCTCGGCCGGCGTGTCCTACAACAAGTTCCTCGCCAAGCTCGCCTCCGATCACCGCAAGCCGGACGGGCTGTTCGTCATCACCCCGGGCATGGGCCCGGCCTTCGTCGAGCCGCTGCCGGTCGGCAAATTCCACGGGGTCGGGCCGGCGACGACCGCGGCGATGAACCGGCTCGGCATCCACACTGGCCTCGACCTGCGCGCCCGCAGCCTGCTGTTCCTGCAGCAGCACTTCGGCAAGCGCGGGCCGTTCTACTACTGGATCGCCCGCGGCATCGACGAGCGGCCGGTGCGGGCCGACCGTATCCGCAAATCGGTCGGAGCGGAAAACACGTTTTTCGCGGACCTCACCGAGTTTGGCGCCATGCGCGCGGCGCTCCAGCCCATCCTCGACAAGCTGTGGCGCCATTGCGAGAGCGCCGGCACGAGCGGACGGTCGGTGACGCTGAAGGTGAAGTACGCCGACTTCCAGCAGATCACCCGCACCCGATCGCTGCCCGGCCCGGTTGCCGGCCGCGCCGAGCTGGAACGCGTCAGCCTCGAGCTTCTGCAATCCCTCATGCCCGTGCCGAAGGGTGTCCGCCTTCTCGGCGTCACCCTCTCGATGTTGGGGACCGCGGCCGCCGAGAGCGGTCCGCAGATGCGCCTCGCGCTGTGAGTGCTCTGAAAAATTTCTCTGCCGCCATGTCACAACGCGCCTGGCCGTCTCGTCTTTGCTTGCAGAGACAGGAGGTCGCCAATGCTCATCGTATCAGCCGTCGTGCTCGGGCTCGCGCTCGCGGCGAACGGGCTCTTCATGCTGATTGACCCGGCGGGGTGGTACGGCCTGGTGCCCGGCGTGCCGGACACCGGACCGCTGAACCCGCATTTCGTCCGCGATATCGGCTGCGCCTACGCGGTGAGCGGCGGCGCGCTGGTGTGGCTCGCCTTCGATGCGCGGGCACGCCCGGCGGCGCTGGCAGGCGCCGCGTTTCTCAGCCTTCACGCGCTCGTTCATGTCGCCGACGCCATCGCCGGGCGGAGCCACGGCGGCCACCTGGCGGAGCTCGTGGCCGTGCTCGTGCCGGCCGCGGCGGCGCTGTGGCTCGCCTTGGCGCCAACCTCTCGTTCAGGCAGACCGGACGTGCTGAAATGGCTGATCCGGCGGCGGATTGCCGCCTTCGACCGGATGTACGACTACGACTCGAGCTATGCCCGCCAGATCCTCGAGATCGACAGCGGCGCCTTCCTTCAGTTCGCCAAGGTGATGGGCATCACGAGATATCGCAGAGGCGTCCCGCTTGCGGCGTGGTATGCGTCCAAGATAACGGCCGCGCTGGCGGAGGATTGCGGCCCGTGCACCCAGCTCATGGTGACCATGGCGGAGCGTGATGGCGTGGCGCCGGCGGTGCTCGCAGCGATGGTGGCGGGCGACGAGCGTGCCGTGCCGGAGGACGCGGCGCTCGGCATGCGCTTCGCCAAGGCGGTGCTGTCCCATGACCCGGTCGCCGATGATCTGCGTGCCGATGTGGTCCGGCGCTGGGGCGAGCGGGCCCTCGTCTCCCTGGCGTTCGCCATCACGGCCTCCCGCATCTTTCCGACCGTCAAGTACGCGCTCGGTCACGGTCAGGCGTGCCGGCGCATCACTGTGGCCGGCACGGCGGTACCGGTGTTGAAGCAGGCCGCATGAGCGAGCCGGGCGAGCACGAGGCGGTCGAAGGGTTCGAGCCGCACCGGCGGCGCCTGACCGGCCTCGCCTACCGCATGCTGGGCTCGCTGACCGAGGCTGAGGACATCGTCCAGGAGGCGTTTCTGCGCTGGCACGCGGTGGACCGCGCGACGGTGGCCGACCCGCGCGCCTATCTGTCGCGTGTCGTGGCGAGGCTCTGCCTCGATCAGCTGAAATCCGCGCGCGTGCGCCGCGAGACCTATGTCGGGCCGTGGCTGCCGGAGCCGGTCATCGACGCGGCAGCGCTCGCGCCCGACACGGCGAGCGAATATGCCGACGATCTCTCGGTCGCGCTGCTGCTCACCCTGGAACGCCTGTCGCCGCTCGAGCGCGCCGCGTTCCTGCTGCACGACGTGTTCGAGGTGGACTTCCCCGAGGTCGCCAGGGCGCTCGACCGCAGCGAGGCGGCGTGCCGGCAGCTGGCGGCGCGCGCCCGCGCCCATGTGCGGCAGTCGCGGCCGCGGTTTGCCGCGACCGACGAGGATGTCGCGAGATTGACCGACGCATTCCACGCCGCCGTCCTGGCCGGCGATGTGCCCGGCCTGGCGCAGCTTCTGGCCGAGGACGCGGTCCTTTATTCCGATGGCGGCGGCAAGCGGTCGGCCGCGCTCAATCCGATCCGCGGCCGCGACAAGATCATCCGGTTCTATGTCGGGCTCGCCAGAAAACGTGGCCGGCCGAAGCTGCGATCGGTCCGTCAGGCGCGCATCAACGGCATGCCGGGATTCATCATCGTCGACGGCGAAGGCGAGGTGGAGACGCTGGCGCTCGACATCCGGGACCGGCGGATTGCCGCCCTGTACCTGGTCCGCAATCCCGACAAGCTCGTGCATGGCTCGGTGTTGCATTTCCGGCAGCATGCACAAAAGGTCGGGTCGTGAAAGCTGACGACCCGCAACAAGGCGGGTCGGGTCGTATCCGCGTCGCCGCGGCGGCGACGAGCAGCGCCGATCCGGCAAGAGTCTTCGCGCTGCTCAAGGACGGCTCCACCTGGCCGGACTGGACGATGTTCGATTCGTTCGAGCTGGAGCGGCCAGGGCGCGATGAGCCGTATGGGGTCGGCGCCATTCGCGTCTTCATCACCCGGGTGTCGCGAGCCCGCGAGGAGGTCGTCGAGATCGTTCCCGACCAGAGGCTCGGCTATGTGCTCCTGTCCGGCTTCCCGTTTCGCGATTACCGGGCCAACGTCGATCTCGAGCCGCTGCCGGGCGGTGGCACCTCCATCAGCTGGCGCGCCTCCTTCAACCCGAAATACCTCGGTTGGTTCTGGCGCCTGTTCATGACGCGCGTGCTGGCGACGATCGTGGCCCATCTGGCAGCGGCCGCCGAGCGTCTGTAACGTCGTGGAAGCGATCCGCCGCAGAGGTTGGGGTCAGCCAGATCGTCATGGGCAGCGATCGTCCCTATCCCTGGCAGCCGTACTCGGTGGACCACATCCTCGCCTGCACGTCGCTCGGCAAGGAGGACCAGATCGCGATCCTCGGCGCGACGGCAGCGCGATTGGTGAACATCAGGATGTGAGTTTTGGGGAGAAATTGCTTCACGCGCTTTATTTGGCCGACATCCGCGAGGCGGACTCGGCGTCCTCCCTCTCCCCAGCGGGGAGAGGGTCGGGGTGAGGGGGCTCGGGCGCTA
>JBEKZK010000704.1:0-3405 GCA_049509935.1 Xanthobacteraceae bacterium
ATCTTCGATCGGCTCTCGTACCAGGATGGGAACCGGCGGGTAGAGCCGCAGTGCCTCCAAGAGCACGAGGCGCAGGCGCGGCCAGTGGCCCATTTCATGAAGCCAAAAGGTCAGTAGGTCTATTCACTCCTCGACCGGCCGCAAGGCACCGGCGGCAATCAATCCCTGCAGCCGGCCGCGCTCGATCTTTCCGGTGCGGCCGGTGGGCAGCGACGTCCCGACATAGAAGACATCCGGGCACTTGTACTTTTCCAGCACGTTCGCGAGCTCGCGGCGCACCTGCGCGATGCCGATGGCGTTGGCCGCGTGGGGTACGAGCAGGGCATGGATGCGCTGGCCGAGGATCGGATCCGGCATGCCGACCACCATGGCGTCGGCAACGCCGGCGCACTTGAGGAGTGCGCGCTCCACCTCGATGGGCGTCAGCTTGTTGGCGCCACGGACGATCAGCTCCTTGAGCCGGCCGACGATGGTGACGAAGCCGTCCGCGTCGAACGTCGCCAGGTCCCCGGTGCGAAACCAGCCGTCGCTGAACGCCCGGGCCGTGAGCTCCTCGTCGCCGAGGTAGCCGGCCATGATGTAGGGCGTCCGCAATTGCAGCTCGCCGGCCACGCCCGCGGGGCATTCCCGTCCCTGGTCGCCGACAACCCGGTAGCGGACACCGGGCGCCGGCCTGCCGATGCTCGACCCGCGCGCAGGATAGTCCGCAGGGTCGAGCCGGAAGTCGCTGGTCGAGGTTTCGGTCAGGCCATAGACGTCGTACAGGATCGCCGGCGCGATGAAGGCGCGCAGCCGGGCCGAGAGCTGTTCGCCCAGGGGTTCGCCGCCGATGACGACCTGCCGGAGCGCACCGGCCGCGGCGATGCGCAGGCGCGCCGCCTCGAGCTCATCCGGCGCGAGCGATCCGAACGTGGCGCGGATCATCGTCGGCACCACCGCCGCAAAGGTGATGCGCTGCGACACCAGCGTGTCCACCAACGAGGCCGGCGCGAAGCGGGAACGAACGACGACGCGAGCGCCCTGCAGCAGGGTCATCAGCGCAACCCAAATCCCGAAGCTGAACGTGTTGTTCAAGATCAGCAGCGAGACCGTCTCCGCCGTCGGCCGAAACAGCCGCTGGTTCTGCAGCAGCTTGCCGTGGAACGCGCGGTCGGACAGGACGACGCCCTTGGGCTGCCCGGTCGACCCGGACGTGAAGATCACCAGCGCGGCGTGATCGAGCAGCCGCTGCCGTGCCTCGTCGGGCGGCTGTTCCGGGGACGGCCCGGCGAACGACGCCGGCCAGCTCCCGGCGAGCAGGTCGACGGTGCAGACGCATCCGGCCTTGGTCGCAATGGCGTCCACGACGTCCGCCGGCGAGGTCCGGTGAACCGGGGCTGCCGCAGCCCCGGCCATCCAGACGGCGAGGAAGGCCACGAAGTCACTCGGGTGGTTGGAGCACTTCACCATCACGACACGGCGCTCGGCCACGCCGCCCGCGCGCAGCCGGCCGGCCAGTGCGCTCGCCTCGCCGAGGAGATCGCGGTAGGTCAGGCGAAGATCGTCGCCGTCGAGCGCCGTGCGCCCGGCGTGCGCCATGCAGGCGCGCACCAGGGCATCGACCAATCGACTTACCGATGGTGGACGGGAGTGCTGCACGTCAGGCGATGCTCACGGTAACGCGCTCGCGCGGCAGGCGCGGAGCCCGAGAAGCCACTCCCCGGCGCAAAATTGTAGCCCCCCGGATGAAATCCGGGAACGGCGGTGCCGCATGGCACGGCCGCTCCCGCATTCGGTTCGCTCCGTGCATACAGGAAGCAACAGCGCGCGCTGGCGCCGGCCGCCGATCGGTGGCATCGTTGTCGGGACGGCCCTCATCACAGGACGCGATATGCCCGCCAAGCCCGCTGTCATTGCGCTTGCGCTGCTCTGCCTGTGCGGCCGGGCGCCGGCCGGCGTCCTGTCGGCAACCGACGCGCAGCGCCTGCGCGACTACGAGCAGCGCGTCATCCCGGCGGACCGGGAGACCCCGTCGCTGCGCGATCTCGCAACCCGGGTCGAGGCGCTGATCGCGCTCGCCGAAAGCGCCGGCGCGGCCTTCGGCGGCGGCGCGGCCGTCGACGTCCATCCGATGGTGCGCGATTTTCCCGCGGGCGGTGGCCGTGCGCTCGAGATGATGGTCGGGTCGCTGCGGACGATCGACGATCCCCGGGCGTTTTCACCCGCCGAGTGGATCGCGATGCTCGCCGAGGTGAAGGCGGAGATCGCCGAGCGGCTGGACTACGACGCCGCGGTGCTCAAGGCCTATCAGCGAACCCTCGCACCGGGCGCGCCGAGCCTCGAGCAGTCGCTCATCCGCTACGACGAGCGACCGGATGCGGCGGCCCATTGGAGCCGGTTCCAACAGACGCGCGCGCGCTCGCCCGGGTTTTGATCGGGCCGGGATCCACGGCGTTTCCCGGAAGGCCACATCGGGCCGTGCCACGAGCAGACGGCCTCCGAGCGGAGCTGGCACATGCAGGTCGCGGTGGTCATTGCTCTCATGGCGCCCCAGTCCACCGCGTACCGCTAAAAAGTGCTTCTCGTCTAACTCACAACTTACAGACAACATTGTACCCAAGGTCGGACGTGTCACAATTGTAACCGCTGCACCGTGCATGGAAGCAGGTCTCTTTGGGCGTAGGGTTGGCCGGCGGCCTTTGGCGGTTTGCGCATCGATTCACTGTTGGGGCCTGCCGCCTCGGGCTGCCCCTTTCACTGGGAGGCAACGGGATCGGTGTGAGGAATGTCCTGGTTGCCGCCGCCGTTTGCATCGCCATTCTCTTTGGGGTGGATGCCCTTTGGTTCCATGGTCGGTACTATGATGGGGCAAGCAGCGGGATATCCAAAATTCTTCAGCAATTCCGGTAAATCGTGCGTGGCGCTTCACTGGCTCACCTGTCGCGCCGTCGATCGCGTTCTCGGCGTATTCATCATCGAGACATCGGACCTGATGCGTGCTCGGTTCCGGGCCAATCTCTAACAGCTCGACCAAGGCGCCGTGTTTCGTGCTCCGGACACCCAGGTGTGGCTGGCAGCGAGCGGCGACCCCGCCGCTGCGGTGATGGGCCGGTATTTCTACCATCGGCAGCGCCTGCACCCTGCCGCCCAGCGGACGGATCTGCAGGAACTGTTGAGCTATTGTGCGGGTCTCACAAAGGGTTTGGCAAATTCCCTGAAGCCGGAGCGTCATCCGTTGGCGCAACCGCGCGGTGATTGCTTCACCGCCCCTGCTTTCGTCCGATCCAGCAGGCACTGCGGAACATGACCCCGCCGACCAGATCGAGGACGACGTCCGCGCCCTTGCCGCCTGTCGCCGCACGAGCCTCAGCGGGCGGGTCCTCCACGTCGATGATCAGCTTCTCTGCAAACGCATTGATCGGCGCG
>JBEKZK010000705.1:0-3403 GCA_049509935.1 Xanthobacteraceae bacterium
CGAACCCGCGATCCATTACGCGTTCTATCAGTTCGCCAGCACAGCGGCGGCGCGGGCGGTCACCCAATCCGCCGGCATTCGTGCGCTCACCGCCGAGTTCGATCGTGTCTGGGGATCGCGGATCATCCGCACGCGCGACGTCCTCCGCGTGACCCAGCAACTACAGCCTGGTGAAGCCCAGGCCTGGACGTGCCGTCAATATCGTGGATAGATTGTCGAATGTGCGATGGCCGCCAGCCCTTGCCGCCCGACGGCGACAGCGACACGTGATCTCCGCGATGGCTCAGAGGGCAAGGTGCGCGCGCCGTCCGTCGGACGTTGATGCCGGCCGGCGGTTGCGACCGGGCGTGGCGAATCGGCTGCGATGACGGGCGCGGCCCATCCTCGGTCAGCGGCTGACGCGGCTGCCCCGGTCCTCGCGGTGCGCGGCTTGCGCAAGACGTTTCCGGGCGTCGTCGCTCTGGACAACGTGGATTTTGACGTGCAACGCGGCGAGGTGCACGCCCTGCTCGGCGCCAACGGCGCCGGCAAGAGCACGCTCATCAAGATCGTTGCCGGACTCTATCGGGCGGACGCCGGTGAGATCCGCATCGACGGGCGGCGTGTCGCGCTCCGCGATACGCACGCCGCGCGAGACCTGGGCGTCAGCGTCATCTATCAGGACCACGCGCTGGTGCCGAGCTTGTCGGTCGCCGAGAACCTCTTTCTCGGCCGCGAGCCTCTCACGCGGCTGGGGCTGATCGACCGGCGGCGCACCCGGGCCCAGGCGCGTCGCCTGCTCGAGGGCGTCGGCGCCGGCTTTTCCACCGATGTGACGGTGTCGAGCCTGAGCGTCGGTCAGCGCCAGCTCGTCGAGATTGCCAAGGCGCTCGGCATCGATGCAAAGCTGCTGATCCTCGACGAGCCGACCGCGTCGCTCAGCGCCGGCGAAGCCGAACGGCTGTTCGCGCTGGTCCGCAGGCTGGCGCAGTCCGGCGTCGGCATCGTCTATGTCAGCCATCGCCTGGAGGAAATCGCTCCGCTCGTCGACCGGGTCACCGTTCTCCGCGACGGACGGTCGGTCGGCACCTATCCGGCGGATCAGCTGGATCGCCGCAAGGTCGTCGCGCTCATCACCGGCCGCGAGGGCGCACGGGCGCAACCGCCGGGCAACAGAGGCGTTGCGATCGGCGAGCCGTTGCTCGAGCTGCGCCACCTCGGTCGCGAAAACGAATTCGACGACATCACGCTCACCCTGCGGCGCGGCGAGATCCTGGTTCTCACCGGGCTGGTCGGTGCCGGGCGGACCGAGTTGCTGGAAACCGTCTTCGGCGCCCGCGCGGCGGGGACCGGCGAGGTCCGCGTCGGCGGCCGATCGATGACGTTCGCGAGCCCGCGCGACGCGATCCGTGGCGGAATCGCTCTCATCCCCGAGGACCGGCGGGGCCAAGGGCTCGCGGAGGTCATGCCGGTGTTCCAGAACATCACGCTGGCATCGCTCGCCAGCTTTGTCGTTCGCTGCATGCTCAGTCTCCCGCGGGAGCTGCAGCATGCCCGTCGCATGATTGAAGACCTGGCGATCCGGACGCCGAATCCCTTCCAGCCGACCTGGTCGCTCTCCGGCGGCAACCAGCAGAAGGTGGTTCTGGCGAAATGGCTGTCGACTTCGGCCGACGTCTTTCTGCTGGACGAGCCGACACAGGGCGTCGACGTGGGGGCCAAGGAGGAGATCTACCGGATCATCCGCGACGTCGCTGCGTCCGGCAAAGGCGTTCTGGTGGTCTCGTCGGATCTCGAGGAGGTTCTGCAGATCGCCGATCGCGTCCTCGCGATCCGCCAGGGGCGGATCGTCGAGGAGTTCACGGGCCATCTCGAGCCGCGCCGTGTCATCGACGCGATCACCCATGGGCGCGCCGCATGACCGGCTGCCCCGCGGTGTCGCCGGACGTCGGGCAGCGACGGAGCCTGCTGGCGAGGATCGACCCGGCGACGGTGGGGCCCGCCATCGCTCTCGTCGCGATGCTCTTGGTGTTCTCGATCCTCAGCCCCTATTTCCTGACGCGCAACAACATGACCAACGTCCTCATGCAGAGCGCGCCGCTGCTCGTGCTGGCGACCGGGCAGACCTATGCGCTGCTGATGGGAGGGCTCGATCTCTCCCAGGGATCGATCATCAGCCTGGTGAGCGTGGTCACCGCCGGCGTCCTGTTGCGCTACGGGATCGTGCTCGGTGCGATTGCCGGCCTCGGCGCCGGCGTCTCGATCGGGCTCGTCAACGGGCTGCTCATCGGCCGCGCGCGGATCCAGCCTTTCATCGTCACGCTCGGCACGCTCTACATCGCGGCCGGAGCCGCGATGGTCTATTCGGGCGGTTCCTCGATCTTCGGGCTGCCCAAGCCCGACGTCGACACCTTCTTCTGGTTCGGCGGCGGTTTCATCGGACCTGTCCCGGTGCCTGTGCTGGTCGCGGTCGTGCTGATCGCGATCGCCCATGTCATCCTGGTGCGCACCCGCTTCGGCCGTTGGGTCTACGCTGTCGGCGGCAGCGAGACCGTCGCGGTGATGTCGGGCATCGACGTCGGACGCGTCAAGATCGGGATCTATCTGGTCAGCGGCGGTTGCGCCGCGATCGCCGGATTCATGATGAGTGGGCGGGTGATCTCCGGCCAGCCCCTGCTCGGCGCCGGCGATATCCTGCTGCAGTCGATCGGCGCGGTGATCATCGGCGGAACCAGCGTGTTCGGCGGCCAAGGGGGCGTGCTGCGCACCGTGCTCGGCGTGCTCGTGGTCGCCTTCATGGTCAACGGCCTGAATCTCCTGGCGATCGACACCTTCGCCCAGCAGGTCATCGTCGGCGCGATCATCATCCTGTCGGTCTGGGTGAACTCGCTGCGCCGGCGCCGGATCTGAAAACCGCCTCCGCCGGCTGCGGATGACGTCGCCTCGGTCGAGGCGAACCAGGGAGTGGAGAGATGCGAGTTCCCGGAAGACTGCTCGGAGCACGTGCCCCGGCATGGCTGGCACCGGCGCTCGCCGGCGTCGCCGGCCTTGCCTTGATGCCGACGGCGCCCGCTGCTGCCCAGGGGCAGAAGGAGATCGCGGTCCTGTTGCCGGCCGCCGGCGATCCCTACTTCAAGCTCAAGGCCTGCGGCTATCTGGAGGCCGGCAAGCAGGCCGGACACGATGTCAAGGTCTACGATGCCGGCGGCTACGGCAACCTCGACCGCCAGGTCGCGCAGATCCAGGATGTGATCCAGCGCAAGGTGAGCGGCATCGTGCTGGTTCCGGCGAGCTCCGACGGCACGGTGCCGGCCGTCGAGCAGGCCGTCGCCGCCGGCATTCCGGTGATCAACGATGGCATCGCCACCCACACCGAGAAGGCCGCCGGGTTCGTCGGCGAGCCGTCGTACGTGATGACCGAGTT
>JBEKZK010000706.1:0-3397 GCA_049509935.1 Xanthobacteraceae bacterium
CGCAGCCCGGACCGGCCGCTGGAAATGGCGCCGCAAAGCTCGCCGAGGAGCCCAAGGGCAGCCTGGCCGACCGCATTCGCGCATTGCAGGCCCGGGCGTCGCGGCTCTCTTCGGCGAGCTGACACCGGACCGCAGGGCGCGCTTCGTCGCGCCGGAACCGCCGCGGCTGAGCACTTCGACCTCCGAGGAATTTCCCTTCCGGCACAACAGCGGCCGGGTGCACCTGGTCGGCCCGCGTCGCGGTCGCGAACGGGGCCGGGCTGCGCTTCGCCACCGGTAACGGCGCCGACATCTGGCGGTCGCGCCGAGCCGTCCTGCTTGCCGAAAGTGAAATTGCCGAATACGTCGATGCTCCGCGGGGCGTCTACCCGGTCGCCGCCTTTGTCGGCCGCAAGCTGCAGGCCTGCCTGTTCGTCGGACCGCTCGAGGCGGTTCCACCGTGGGATGCCGTCAAGGCGCTGTCGCGCGGGAACCAATTTCGGATCCTGCCTGCCCGAGCTGCGGAGGATCGTGTCCGATGAATGTGTCACCGCTCCGGTCTGAACGGACGGCGCGCATGGCGCCGCTGACGAGGCTTCCGGTGTTTCTTGCGCTGGACGGCCGGCGGGCCATCGTGGCCGGCGGCAGTGCGGCCGCAGCCTGGAAGGCCGAGCTGCTCTCCTCGACGGGCGCGCGGGTCGCCGTCTACGCGACCACGGCATCCGCCGAGCTTCTGGCCGTCGCGGCAGACCCACCGGGTGGCGCGATCACGATCCACCGGCGCGGCGTGTCGCCGCAGGACTGCGCCGGCGCCGCACTGGCGATCGGCGCCATCGAGGATGACGCGGAGGCGGCACGATTTGCCGTCACGATGCGGGCGGCAGGCGTTCCGGTCAACGTCGTCGACAAGCCGCAGCTGTCCGATTTCACCTTCGGCGCCATCGTCAATCGTTCGCCGCTGGTGATCGGCATCTCGAGCGGCGGGGCGGCCCCGGTCTTCGCCCAGGAGATCCGCGCCCGGCTCGAGCGGTTCATTCCGCGGGGCTTTGCCGGATGGGCGCAAGCCGCGAGTGCCTGGCGGCCGCGCGTCAACGCGCTCGGCCTGGCGAGCGCGGGCAAAAAACTGTTCTGGAGAAAATTCGCCGGCCGCGCGGCCGCACGGCCCGACCATCAGCCCGTCGACGCCGATCTCGCGGAGCTCATCGCCGAGACCCGAGACGATGCCCGGACGGTGTCGACGGGCTCGGTGGTCCTGGTCGACGCCGGTCCCGGAGTTGCGGATCTGATCACGCTGCGCGGGCTGCGGGCGCTGCAGTCGGCGGATGTGATCCTGGTCGACCCCGGAGTTGCGGCTGACATTCTCGATTTCGCCCGTCGCGAGGCCCGCAAGATGATGGTGTGCGCCACCGCGACGGCCGGCGAGACCAGGACCACGATGCTGACGTTCGCCAAGGCGGGCCGGCGCGTGGTGCGGCTCGGCTGCAGGTCCTCGCCGGTTGCATACGACCGTGACATCGCGGCATGCCGCGCTGCCGGCGTTGCGGTCGAGGTCGTGCCCGGAGTCTTCGGACCGGCCGGCGTCGAGACCGGGCTGACTGCGGCCGAGTAGCTATTTCACGGTCACCCGGTCGAACAGGCGGATCGACCGCATCCAGCCGATCGACGCGCTCTCGGCGTGGAAGCTCGACCGCTCGTCGCAGCAGAACCCGTGCTCGGCCGGATAGCGGTAGACCTCGCAATCGGGACGCTTCTCGCTGATCGCCGCGACGTCGGTCAGCGGGATGTTGGCATCCTTGTCGCCGAAATGCATCTGCGTCGGACACCGCGGCTTCTGGTCGGCGAAACGGATGATCTGGCCCCCGTAGAAGCAGGCCGCCGCGGCGAGCCCGTCCACCTTCGCGGCGGCCAGAAACGCCACGCTGCCCCCCATGCAGAAACCGATCACGCCGACCGGGCCGACCGGACGCAATTCCTCGATCGCCGCGGCGGTGTCGCGCACCAGCGCGTCCCAATCGAGGCTCGTCAGGTATTTGCGGGCGCTGGCGATGTCCTCGGGCGTGTAGCCGGTCTCGAAATTGCGCACGAAGCGATCGAACAGAGCCGGCGCCACCGCCGCGTAGCCGAGCGCCGCGAAGCGGTCGCAGACCGACCGGATGTGGTGGTTGACCCCGAAGATCTCCTGGACGACGACGATGCCGCCGCGCGGCTTGCCGGCCGGATCGGCCCGATAGGCGCCGAGATGGTGCGCATCGGCTGCGGTCAGCGTCAGTGGCTTGCCCATGATCGATCTCCAGTCAATCGGGTGTCGGATTCGACCAGCACGAACCGTGGCCGCAACGAGCGCTGCAGCGGGCGAGAGCTATGGCCGCACGTGCGGCGACCACACGCACTTGAACCCGATGTAGTCGCCGGGCGCGGCGTGCACGCTGGTGATGCGGGCGTACTTGTTGTAGTGCGCGCACTGCTCGGATGCGATCGCGAACGCGGCGCGCTGGGACTCCGGCGTCCAGGGAATGATTCCGCCGGTATCGTTGGCGGCGATCCCCATCGGGCCCAGCAATCCGGCCCCGAGAATCATCCCGGAAAACTTTCGCCTCATCTCGCTTAGCCTCCAACCGTGCACGACAGGGCAAGCTTAATCGGCCGCCGTGGCAAATGAAAGTCGGTGCGGTGGGATTTGCGCGGTTGGACACCCGCGAGCGTGACTGCGCGCCCGTTCAGGCGGAGCGCGCCGCGATCATCGCCTCGCCCATGCGCCGGAAACGGGCGCCCAGGCCGTCGCGCCCGACGCTCTGCACGCTCACGCGGGCGCCCTCGAGCAGGAGGAACAACTCGTCCGCAAGGGCGTCCGGTTGGGTGATCCCGGCCGACCCGCACAGGCGCGCCAGCCGATCGCGCTGAGCCTTCTTGAACTCCTCGATGACGCGTCGCGCCGGGTGGCCCGGCTCCGGCAACTCCACGGCGGCATTGCAGAACGCGCACCCGCGCTGATCCGGGTTGGCGAGGTGATCCGACATTCCGGCGAGCCAGGCGTTCAATTGCGCGCGCGCGTCGCCCGGATAGTCCTCCTCGAGCTTGTCCCACCGACCATCGACCTGCCGGGCGGCCTTCCGCAGGTATTCTGCAACCAGAGCGTCCTTGGAGGGGAAATGCCGGTAGAGCGTCATCTTGTTGGTTTCGGCCGCTTCCGCAATCGCATCCACCCCCACCGCACGAATGCCGCGCCGATAGAACAGATCGCTCGCGACCTCGAGGATGCGCTCGCGGGGCGGCATGCGTGGATCGCCTTCAGCAGCCAATGTCGGATTGGGCAGCGTCACGTCCTAAGACCCCTTGACATAGGTGTTACCGGTCAGTACCGTGCATGTAGTGTTACCGGTCAGTACCACAAGGCCCGATGCGAGTCATGCGCTTTCTG
>JBEKZK010000707.1:0-3393 GCA_049509935.1 Xanthobacteraceae bacterium
TGACCGGAGTCGAGCTCGTCCTCACGGCGGCACTGCGTTTCGGCGAAGAACCGTTTCTCGCCAATCTGCGGGATATCGGCGCAATTCCGGCGGCGAGCCGCAGCGCGTCGGGGGCAGCGCTGACCATCAGCGGACGGCAGATGGTCCTCGCCGCGGTGAACGGCTTGCACAGCGAAACACTCGCCTACGAGTGGGACGCGCCAGGGGTCCTGGCGATCCTTCCCGCCGCATGGTGGCGGGTGCCGGGCGAGGACGGCATGTTGCTCCACAGCCTGAGCTGGGCGCCGCTGCTACTCGACTACGGAGCCGTCGCAGATCACGATACGTCCACGTTCGACGAGTGGACGCTCGATGGCGACTATGTCTTCAGAAACATCAAGAGCATGGATCGGGTCCACGTCGTTCAGGATTCCGACGAGCTGTTCATCGCCAGCTGGGGCCCGCTGGCGGAACGCCCGGTCAAGCGACTGCAGATTCCGATTTTCAGGAAAGTCCTCGCCGGGCTGTTCTTTCGTCAGAGCTTCCAAAGCGAGTTCTTCGATGCGTTGAAGCGGCGAATCTTCTTCCTGCCGGTACGGTGGCACTCGAAACCGATCAATCAAAAGTGGGCTGTCACCGAAAGGCGCGCGGCTTCGGAGCTGCAGCGCTGGGTCCGGCCGGATCAACCGTCAAACCTGGAGACCTCGTCGCCGCCGGTCATATGGGCTCGCGGTGTGCTGGACACCGTGAAGGGGATCGCCGGCTCATTCGTCATGTTCGCCGCGTATCTCTGGTTCTTCCGTGGACGAGCGGCCTCGCTCATCGGGCGCATCCTCCGCGGGGATCGCGATGCCGTGCGCCGCATTGGTTGGTTCCTGCGCACTTTTCTCGTGTTCAAAAGAGCCTCTCCGCGGGTTCCGGGCCGCGGAGAGGCCTGATCGGCTTTCTTCCGGCGCCCGTCATGCCGGGTGCGCCGGGACGCCACGCAGCGTCGCGTGCCGATCGGCGGACAATGCCGCGAAGACCGTATCGAGCAGGTCGCGCAGCACGACGACCGCATACCGACAGCCGTCGAGGTTGCCGGTCTTCATCAGCCCCTTTGCCTCCAGCGGCGCGGCGAATCGGGAGAAATCCCGGTCGAGCCGCCGGTGGCGCCGGGTGCGGACCCGGTGGATCCATCCGTGCCGGTCGCGGCATTCGTAGAGCTCCGACTGCGCGGGCGGCCGCAGATAGATGTCGGGTGCGACGATCTCCTCGGCGAGGTGGATGGCGGTGCACGATTCGAGCCCGACCCCGAGCAGGAGAATGTAGGCGGCATCGACGTGCATGAGCCCGTAGGGGCTGTTGGCGGACACCGGCGTGTCGTCGAGGTGGTGGCGCATCAGCAGTTGCTGCGCCTTCGGGCCGCATCCGGCGACCGAATGGGTGGGATGGATGCTGCGCGCGGTCGAATAGTGCTTGCGGAACACCTCGGAAAGGACGCCGGTGTGCGATGGCGTCGCCATCTCGTCCCATGCCGGCTGGTCGGGCGTCACGGTTCGCCAGGTCATCGTCGGCATGAGCAGGCCGCCGTCCGGCACCAGGTCGAGCAGCCGCTCGATCATGTTGTCGGCCCGGTATCCCCTGCGGCTGAGGGCGCTGATGGCGCTGTGCACGACGAGGACACCGTCGCGCGGGACCCCGAAGTCGCCCAGGATCGACGTCAAAGCACCGGCGTCGCGCAAGCTAATCCACCGTCAAGGGCCGGCGCGCCCGGATGTCCTCGATGCGGTCGAGGCAGCGGTCGACGTCGCGAAACGGGAGACCGCTGAGATCGGCGAGCTCGAGCTCCCACCACTTCAGGCGCAGCAGCCGCTCGATGGTCCGCTCCGGAAACCGGTAGCGCTTGATCACTGCCGGAACGCCGGCAACGATCGCATAGGGCGGCACATCCCTGGTCACCACCGCACCGGCCGCGATGATGGCGCCGTCACCGACATCGATCCCGCCGAGCACGTTGACGTTGTGTCCCATCCAGACGTCGCTGCCGATGCTCACCCTCTGGAACATGTCCGGGGTCCGCTGCAGACGCTCGAAGCCGCGGTATTCGTCGACCCAATCGTAGGACCGGGGGTGATACTGGAACTCGTGAATGCTGAGCCAATCCGACGGGTGATTGAAGGGGTTGATCGCGGTCCGCGCGCCGATGGCGCAGAATGCACCGACGGTGCCGCGCGCCACGAAGCAGTCCTCGTTGAGCCCGGTATATTTGCCGACCGTCATTTCCGGACCGAGCTGCGAATTCTTGTTGATGAACAGCGGCCCCCGTACGGTCGACTTGAAGATCCGCGCCCCCGGATTGACACAGAGGACGCCGTGCAGATAGGCGCTTTCGCTCCCGGTGTTGACGAACGAATCGATGTGTATGTCGGCGAACGTCATGCTGTCAGCGCAGGCGATGGCGCGCCACGTGGAGCCACAGCGCGAACGAGTCGAACGGCGACAGCGGCCGGCCATCGAACAGCTCCGCGGGCCGCAGCGCCTGCATGGTCCGGCCCTCGTGCAGCACCAGCCGTGCCGCCGTTGCGAGGTCGACACGCACCTCGTAGTAGGTACGGGAGATGGTCCGGCCGGTCAGCCTGGACAGGTCGAAGTCGAGGCGGATGAATTCACGGCAACCCACCGGGTCGAGCTCGATCTCCTCGGCGAGCTCGCGACGAAGCGCGGCGAGCGGCGTCTCGCCCGGATCGATCTTGCCGCCGAAACAGCCCCAGTGCCCGGGGTAGAAGATCCCCGGGATATCGTCGCGCTGCTGCATCAGATAGGTGCCGCCGTCCACCACGATCACCGCGGCAGACGCATCCGCCGTGTGCAGCGGCGCCGTATCGGCGAGGAAATGGACGGGAATCGCCATCGGTGCGGTCCTGTCACTCCGGTCATCGGCGGAAGTGCCGTTCGACCTTGACGATGGCGTTGCAGCAGTCGCTCGCCTCCGAGATCCCGTAGTTCTCGTTGAGATAGAGGCAGAACGACCGGTCGCGAATGCGCCGCGCATTCGGTGTGTCGAAACCATCGGCGAGGTACGGCCTGACCCAGGGCCATTCGGCGACGACGTACTGGTAATGCGTGTTGAGGGCAATGCCCTCGGCGCGGACCGCGGCGGCGAACTCCTGCTTGGTGCAGCTGATCCGGTCGAGGTCGACGATCACCGGATAGACGAATGGCGACATGTTCGGCGTGTAGCCGTAGGGACTGCAGACAGCGGAGCGGTCACGCAGCCTGCCGGTGAACTCGGCCACGAACGTGAGGCGGCGCAGGATGGTGTTCTCGAGCCTCGCCAGGGACGCCGCTCCGATCGCGCAGGAGAGCTCGTCGGTGTGCAGATTGAGCGCCGGAAAGAGGAATTGATTGGGGTCACGGTCGTCGAAACCCTCG
>JBEKZK010000708.1:0-3393 GCA_049509935.1 Xanthobacteraceae bacterium
ACCGCCGGTTCTGGACGCGGTCGTATCGCGCCTTCCACAACCAGCATTTCGAGGGCTCGAAGTACGGCCATCGCGACTGGGCGCACCGCTCGAAGATTTTTCGCGACAAGACGCGCTCGGCGGTGCGCAAGGACATGGCGGCGGTGGCGGCCTCGCTGTTCGGCACCGTCGATGCCATCACCTGCTCGCCGGGCAACGAGAGCGACGCCGGCCAGCGCGCTGCCGCCGAGCTGATGCAGGAGCTGGTCAACTACCGCTGCGACCGCACCTCGGGCCGCAACGCGATCCCGTGGATGCTGACCGCGATCGGGGCGCGGCAGGACGCCGAGATCACCGGCATCTGCGTCTCCAAGCAGTGCTGGAAGCTGCAGCTGCGCAAAGACCGCGACGAGCCGGTGACCTATACGGGCGAGGACGGCAGCGAGCAGCAGATGCTCGAGGCCGATCCGGAGAGCGGCGAGACGAAGCCGGCGACGCGGCCCGTGATGGTGCCCGACGTCGACCGGCCCGACGTGACGCTGTTCCCGCCCGAGTGCGTGATGATCGACCCGGCCGCCGACTGGACCAACCCGGCGCAGAGCGCCGCCTACCTGGTGCTCAAATATCCGATGCGGCTCGACGACGTCCGCCGCAACGAGAAGGACCCGCGCAACCCGTGGCACAGCGTCGGCGACGATGTGCTCAAAGGCGCGGCCGAGACCATGAAGTTCGACGCCGCCGCGATCCGCCGGGCCCGGGAGTTCGGGCTCGACCGCTTCGACGAGACGATGAATTCCGCCGAGTTCGATGTGGTGTGGGTCTACGAGAATTTCTTTCGCGTCAACGGCGAGGACATGACGTTCTTCTCGGTCGGCAACCAGCACTATCTGACCGATCCGAAGCCGACCCGCGAGGTCTATCCGGAGCAGGACGGCGACCGTCCGGTCGTGTTCGGCTACGGCTCGCTGGAGTCGCACCGCATCTTTCCGATGGCGCCGGTCGAATCCTGGCAGCAGACCCAGCAGGAGATCAACGACGTCGCCAACCTCTTTCTCGACACCCTCAAGCTCGGCATCGCGCCGATCACCAAGGTGCGGCGCGGCCGCAACATCGATCTCGACGCGGTGCATCGCCGTGGGCCGAACAGCCACGTCCTGGTGCAGGCGGCCGACGACGTGACCTTCGAGCCGTCGCCGCCGATCCCGCAGGCCGTGCAGCTCGCGATCGAGAAGCTCGACGTCGACTTCGACAATTCGTCGGGCCAGTTCAACTCCGGGACGGTGCAGACCAACCGCTCGCTCAACGCCACGGTGGGCGGCTTGAACCTGATCGCCGGCGCCGCCGGCACGGTGCAGGAGTTCGACATAAGACTGTGGCTGGAGACCTGGTGCGAGCCGGTGCTGGCCCAGGTGGTGCGGCTGGAGCAGTACTACGAGTCGAACGCCATCGTGCTCGGGCTGTGCGGCGAGCGGGCGCAGCTGGTGCAGAAGCACGGAGTGTCGGAAATCACCGACGAGCTGCTGAGCCACCAGGTCACCATCCGGGTGAACGCCGGCCTCGGCAATGGCGACCCGCGCCAGCGGCTGCAAAAATTCCAGATGGCGATTTCCGTTGCGGCGCCGCTGCTCGCCCAGTCGAAAGAGTTCCAGACCGGGCAGATGGGCATCAACGTCGAAGAGATCATGAACGAGATTTTTGGCGCCGTCGGCTACCGCGACGGGGGCAAACGCTTCGTCAAGACGATGCCGCAGATGCCGCCGAGCCCGCAGCAGGGCCTGATGATCCAAAAACTGCAGGCCGAGATCGAGAAGGCGCGCAACCAGGGCAAGGGCGCGCTGCTCACCGGGCTCGCCGCGGTGAAGAAGGTCGATCTCGGCAACGCCCAGCTCGAGGCGGCGCAGACCGATTCGCTGCTCGACCGTCAGACGGCAAAGCTCGCAGCCGATCGCGATCACGCGCACAGGACCCTCGACCGTCACATGGCGGCGTTCGACATGGGGCATCGGCACGCCAACGAGCTCGCTGACCGGCTGCAGGCTCCGCAAGAGGACCAGGCCGTGCTCGGTTCGAGCGACGGGGACGCCCAGCCTGGGGGAGCGGCGGCCCCGGTCGGCAGCGCTGCGGCGTCCCCGCCGTCGGCTGCGCCAATTGGCGCAAGCCCCGCGGGCGACGACAACTCCGCCCTGCTCGCGCATCTCGCGCAGCTGCTCTCGGCGCCGCGGCGCCGCATCGTGAAGCACCATCGCGGGCCTGACGGCCGCGTCACCCATTCCGAGGTGATCGACAGTGTGGATGGTGGAGATAGGACATGATCAATCTCGAAATGGACTTCGCTGGTCGGATGCCAATGTGAGTTGACGCCCGGCTGCTCAATCGAACCCATCGGGCGCGTAGTCAGAGGAGGTATAATAATACCATAATGTACCTGGATTTCATTGTGTTGACATTATGAAACCGATCTGCAATTCTCTCCAGTGAGGTCGGCAGTGTTTCCGCCGCCGGTCCCGTTGAAAATGGCTCGCGGGAAAGACGGGCGCTGAACATGTCAACCGCAGTCAGCAGAATCCTCGATCGCCTCCGCTATGATGGGGGGCTGCAGGGCAAGGACATTGCCAACATCGTGGCGGTATCGCCGGCGACTGTTTCGCGCTGGGCCAACGGCAAATCGTCGCCCGACCTGCGCACCCAGACTGTGATTGCGGAGCTTCGGTACGTCGTCGATCGTCTGAATGACTTCTACACGCCGGACGAAACGCGGATCTGGTTGCATGCATCGCATCCGATGCTTGGTGGCCAACGTGCAATCGATCTCATCAATGCCGGTCGGACCGAAGAGGTATTGTCCGTCATCGAGAGTCTGGACGCAGGGGCCTTTACCTAGGTGCATACCGACCCCCGGCGTGCGCGTGATTTGAACCTTCTCGACGCGGTCGACGCTCAACATCGGCGCGCCTACGAAGGGCACTTGTGGCGCGTGGTTCGCGAGGGACGTGATCCCCTTCAGGGCGGGCGATCAGCGAGTCGCTGGAGCAACGGGACATTCGACGTTCTGTACACGTCTCTGGAGCGCGAGGGCGCGATTGCGGAGGTCCACGCGCTCCTCAGTCTGCAGCCGGTCTTCCCCTCCAAGATTGCGTTTCGAGCTCACCGCTTGACCGCTTCGGTTCAGCAGTGCCTCGTCCTGGCCCATTTGCCAGAACTTGCGACCCTTGGAGTCGATACGGCGCGCTACCAGGATCGGGAATATCCCAAAACGCAGGACATAGCAGACGCCGCCTATTTTCTTGGTTTTGAGGGTCTCATCGTCCCGAGCGCCCGCTGGCGGTGCACCAACGCGGTGCTGTTCACCGACAGGATCGACCCTGCTCGTCTGGCTCTGGATGTGACCGAGCCGGGACCGATTGACTGGGAGGG
>JBEKZK010000709.1:0-3390 GCA_049509935.1 Xanthobacteraceae bacterium
CATCCTTGCGCCGGCATATCGCGTTCTACGCCGGGCCCTTCGACGGCTGCTTCGTCGACGGCGAGCGCGTGACCCCGCAGCCCGGAGACTTTTATGGCGGCTGGGTCACCTCCCACATCGCGGGCCCCTTCAAGGGCGTGCCGGGCAGCCGTTTCTGGTGACGGCCGGCTGATTTGTCGGTGCTTGATCGTAGGGTGGGCAAAGCCCAGCGTGCCCACCATCAGCGCCGCCGGTGGGCACGGCGCGAAGACGCGCGTTTGCCCACCCTACGATCGTGCACTAACGCAGCGCGCGCCTCGCCTCCGCGGGCGCATGGATGCGCTCCGACTGCGCCTGGCATGCCGCGGCCTCGGCGGGCGTGGCCGGCGCCAGGTGCACGGCGACGTGCTTGTGATACGGCGTGCCCGCGATGGGGTCGCGATGGCCGCCGGTCGTCAGCAGGTTGATCCGCGGCCCATTGACCAGCCGCTCGCCGTCCGCCGCCGGATAGCTCTGACCGTAGCCGTGCGGGAGCACGAGCTGGCCGCGCCGCATCGTGTCGTCGGCCCGGCACCGTGCGACGAGACGCCCCGTCGCCGAATCGACGGCGATCCAGTCGCCGCTCTCGGCGCCCAGCGCGGCGAGATCCGCAGGGTTGATCAGCAGCGCTCCGTCCGGATCGTCGCGCCGCCATGCGGGGTCGCGGAAGATCTGGTTGGCGTTGAACATCCGCCGCTGCCCCGCGGCAAGCGTGAACGGAAAATCCGCCGGCGGTCCGACGCTCGCGGGATCGAGCCGGGCCAGCGCATCGAGCAGGCCGGGAACGACCAGCCGGACTTTGCGGTCGGGATGGTCGATCAGGGACCAGACGTCGTCATGGTCGTGGCGGGTGAACGCCATGCCCTGGCGCGCGCCGACGATGGCATCGAACAGCGCATCGCCCAGCCGCGCATCGGGAATATCCTCCGCCACGCCGATGGCGCGCCGCACCGCCCGTGGCGACCGTCTGGCGCAGGCCTGGGCGGCGCCCCACAGCGGGGCGGCGGCCGCCGTCCCGCCCGGGAGAGTTGGTCCGAGCGTGTTGTAGAGGATGAGCGCCGCCACCGCGCCCGCCGACGGGTTCTCCGCCAGGAAGGCGCGAAACGCACCGGCGAACTCGGCCCGCGAGCGCGCGGCGGCCTCGCGCAGTGGCGCCAGCACATTGTCGCCCGGCAGGACGCCGAGCGCGCGGGCGAGCCGCGTATAGATCTCGGGCTCCGGCATCGTCCCTTCGAGCGGCGGCACCACACCGGCGCGAACGTGGAAGTAGTTGGTCGGGAACTCGAAGTTGAAGAGCGTGTACTCGGTCTTCTCGAACTGCGAGGACGCCGGCAGCACATAGTGCGCCAGCCGCGCGGTCTCGGTCATCGCGACGTCGACCACGACGCACAGCTCGAGCGCCCGCAGCGCCCGCTCGACCTCGCGGGTGTCGGCGGCGGTGTTCGCCGGGTTGCTGCTGTCGATCCAAACCGCCCGCAGCCGCTCGGGATGCTCGCCCAGCACGGCGCGGGCAAAGCTGTTGGGCGGCAGCAGGCCGGCGATGATCTCGTCGCCGGTCGGTGCGAAGGTCTGTCCGCGCGAGTTGCCCCACAGCGGCTGCAGCCAGCTGTGCAGCTGGTTGGTGCCGCTGCGGCCGAAGCTGCCGGTGAGCATGATGAGCAGCTTCTCGAGATAGGAATTGAGCGTCGAATGCAGGCTCTGCTGGATGCCGAGCTCGACCCGCACCACCATGGCTCGCGCCGCCGCGACCATGTCGGCGCAGCGCTCGATATCGGCGAGCGGAATGTCGGCGGCCGCCGCCCAGGCGGCCACCGGGATCTCGAGCAGTGTTTGCCGCACCTCGGCGAAGCCGACCGTGTGGGCGTCGATGAAGTCGTGGTCCACGGCGTCGCGGCGCACCAGCGTCGCCAGCAGCGCGCCGAGCAGGAACGCATCGGCGCCCGGCCGCACCGCAAGATGCAGGTCGGCCATCTGCGCGGTCTCGGAGCGGCGCGGGTCGACCACGATCAGCCGGCGCGCCGGATCGCGGCGGATATGGTTGAGCTGATCGCGGGCATTGGGGAAGCCGTGCGCGACCCACGGGTTGGCGCCGATCACGAACAGCAGATCGCAGTGCTCCACGTCCTCCGCGGTATGGCAGGTCTGGCTGCCGAACATGTGGCCGTTGACCCAGAAATCGCCGGTCTTCTCCTGTGCCAGCGCGTTGAACACGTGGCGCGAGCCGATGGCGCGCAGGAGCGCGTTGGCATAGGCGCCGCCGGCGTGGTTGCCCTGGCCGCCGCCGCCGTACAGCGCGAAGCTGCCGCCGCCGTGGCGGGCGACGACGTCGCGCACCCGCCCGGCGATCTCCGCGATCGCCGTATCCCAGTCGATCGGATCGAAGCCGCCGCCGGCATTGCGCCGCAGCGGGGACGTCAATCGATCCTTGTGATGGGCGTAGAACGGGATGCCGGCCGCCTTGTTGCACAGGTAGCCGTGCGACTTCGGGTTTTCGCGGTCGCCGCGCACCTTCGCGATCCGGCCGCCGTCGACCAGGACCTCAATTCCGCAGTTCACGTAGCACAGATTGCAAGCGGTCTTCCGCCACTCGGCCGTCGTCATCGCGAACTCCCCCCGCTCCGGGCGACGATTTCCTCCTCGACGTCGCGCAGACGGTCCTTGCCGAAGAACATCTCGTCGCCGACGAAGAAGGTCGGGCTGCCGAAGTTGCCGCGGGCGACCGAGGCCTCGGTATTGCGCAACAGGGTGTCCTTGACCTGCTGATCCTGGGTGCGGGCGAGGAGACCCGCGCCGTCCAGTCCCGCCTCGTCGAGCGCCGCGCGAATGACCTCCGGGTCATCCATCTTCCTCGGCTCCTCCCACATGTCATGGAATACGGCGTCGACGTAGGTCATGAGCACGCCGGCGAGGCCGGCCGCCACGGCGCCGCGCATGATCTGCACGGTATTGACCGGAAAATGCGGGTTCATGCGGAATTGGGTGATGCCGTAATGCCTGATGAAGCGCTGCATCTCGAGCTGCTGATACTCGCCCTTGTTCTTGATGCCCTTGAGCTGGACCATCGGCGCCTGGTTGTTGGTCAGCTTGAACACGCCGCCGAGCAGAACCGGCACGTAGGTGAAGCGTGCGCCGGTCCGGGCCTCGATCGCCGGAATGACCTTGTGGCTGAGGTAGGCGTTGGGGCTGCCGAAGTCGAAATGAAACTCGACCTGCGTGCTCATGGTCCGCGTCTCCCCATGGTTGGCACTTTTCGCCCGCCGCTCATTGCGGATGGAACGACCGCGTTAGTTCCAAAACGGAACTAAGCCTGCGGCCAAAACCGGTTTCTGTCAATGAGAATTCCGAGGGCGGTCGGGGTGTGGTCGTATGGGG
>JBEKZK010000071.1:0-11358 GCA_049509935.1 Xanthobacteraceae bacterium
CGCTCGCCGCACCTGGTTCCTTTATGAATGGCTGCTCGGAACCAGGCTGGATCTTCCCGACGCGGACCAGGGCGCCTACGCCGCCGTGGTCGATCCCGACCGGCAATGGGCGGCGCCCGGCGCGACCTCGTCGCGTCACCGCGTCAAGAACAACCTGCCGGGCACGCCGCTGTTCTGCCCGATGATCGCCTGGACGGACACGCTGCGCACGATGACCCGACGCGATTTGCAGGAACGCGCACGCGCGGCGGTCGTCGCGGTGCCCGCCGACCTCCTGGCACGTACGGCCGCTTTCCTGTTGCTCGAGGATTCGAAGTCCAGTTTCGCGATCGAAAACGAGCATCCGCCGCAGGCCCGGATTCAACGCTGGGGCCGGGTCATCGGCGAAGCCGGCCGGCGGCCCATCGACCTCGACGAGCTGCTTCGGCTGCAACGCATCGTCATCGGCGACGCGCGCTTCGTGCATCTGGGATTGCGGGTCGAGGACGGCTTCGTCGGCCAGCACGACCACGACACCCGCATGCCGGTACCCGATCATATCAGCGCGCGGCACGAGGATCTGCGATCCCTGGTCGACGGTCTGGTGGCGTTCGACCGCACGGCCGCGCCGCACCTCGATCCGGTGCTGGCGGCCGCAGCGCTCGCCTTTGGTTTCGTCTACATCCATCCGTTCGAGGACGGCAATGGCAGACTGCACCGCTATCTGGTCCACCACGTGCTCGCCGAGCGCGGCTTCAACCCGCCCGGCGTGGTGCTCCCGGTTTCGGCGGCGATTCTCGATCGCATCGATGACTATCGCCGCACCCTCGAAAGCTACTCGGCGCGCCTGCTGCCGGTGATCGAATGGGAGCCGACGCCAAAGGGCAACGTGCGGGTGGTCAACGCGACGGCCGATTTCTACCGCTTCTTCGACGCGACGCCGCACGCGGAATTTCTCTATCAGTGCGTCGAACGGACCATCGATGTCGATCTGCCGGCCGAGACCGGCTTCCTCGCGGCCCATGACGTCTTCCGGCGCGCGTTGGCGAACATTGTCGATATGCCCGAGAGCACTGCCGATCTGCTGTTCCGCTTCCTGCACCAGAATAACGGCACGCTCTCGAAGCGCGGACGCGAGAAGGAGTTCGCCGAGTTGACGGAGGCTGAAGTTGCCCTGATCGAATCGGCATATGCCGAGGCATTTGCCGGCTGATCCCATACCTGCTCCGAGAGACAGCGCCGTTCGCGGCCGCGATCCGGCTCACAGCCGATAGAACCGCCGCGCCGTCTCGCTGAACAATGCCGCCTTCTCGTCGGGCGATGCCTGCGCGGCGAGACGCTTGAAGGCGTTCCAGTAGGTCGCGTAGGAGCCGGAGATCTTGTCGACCGGAAAGTTGCTCTCGAACATGCAGCGCCCCGGCCCGAATGCCTCGATGCAGGTTTCCACGTAGGGACGCCAGGCCTCGGCGAGCTCCTGTGACGACGGCGGGCGCGGGCGCTTGTGGAACGCGAAGCCGTTGATGCGCATGCCGAGCCCGCCGACCTTGACGACGACGTTCGGCGCGCGCGCGAGCTCCCGGATCTGCTCGCGCCAGCCGGAAAAGATCTCGGCCCGCTTGTCGGCGTACCAGCCGAGCCCGAGCGGCCCGCCGACGTGGTCGAGCACGATTCTCTGCTCCGGAAACGCGCGGGCGAGATCGATCAGATCGTCGAGCTGCGGGTGGTAGAGCCAGGCGTCGAAGCTCAGCCCCATCCGGCCCAGCACCGCGAAGCCGTCGCGGAACGCCGCATGATCGCGATAGAGATGGGGCGGCGGATGGGTGTGGGAATTGTGCACCTCGGGCGTCTTGTCCTGCCAGCCGGCGGCGTGGCGGATGCCGCGAAAGCGGCCTCCTCCGGCCCCGACATGGGCGGCGAGCACCGCCTCGACGCGCGCGCCGAGCGTGAGATCGGCGAAGCCGACGATGCCGGCGGCGACCCGGGTCGAACCGTAGCCGCCGCTCGCCGACATGGCGGCGATGCCGTTGACGAACTCGGTCTCGCCGACCGGCTTCATCTCCTCGGGACCGTCGGCGCGCCAGCACGCGGTGCACTCGATGAATACCGTCTGGGCGATAGCGTGCCCGCTGCCGGTGTCGGCGAGCAGGTCGGGGAGCAGATAGCGGTGCCGTGGAAATTCCCACAGGTGGTGGTGCGGATCGATGATGGCGAGCCCGGGCTCGAGGATCGGCTCGTCATGCAGGGCGAGCCAGCTTTCGTCGATGCCGGAGCGGCTGGCGACGGTCGAGGTGTCCTTGGTCATCGGCGTTTCCCCACGGATGTCTTGCGTTTGTTTGACTGCAACACGTCACCGGATGATCACCGGCTCCGGGGGCGCGCGGCAGCGGATCAGATCGGCGGCCTTGGCGGCGATCATCTGGGTCGCGGCGTTGAGGTTGGCGGAGATCATCCGCGGCATGATCGAGGCGTCGACGACGCGCAGGGCCTCGAGGCCGCGCACCTTGAGCTCGTCGTCGACCACCGCCATCGGGTCGCTCGCCGGGCCCATGCGGCAGGTGCAGCCGGGGTGGAAGGTGGTCGTGGCGCGCTCGGTCGCGGCGGCCAGGAGCTCGTCGTCGCGCTGCACCGCAGGTCCCGGCCAGTCCTCGCGCTCGTAGTATGGCGAAAGCGGCGCCGAGGCCAGCAGCCGGCGGGCGAGCTTCATGCCGGCGACGACGACGCGGCGGTCGAGCTCGGCGGTGAGATAGTTGGTCTGGATCAGCGGCGGCGCGAACGGATCGGCCGATCCGATGCGGACGTGCCCGCGGCTCTCCGGCCGCTGCTGCCACGCCGCGACCGTCATGCCCGGCTCGTCCTCGAGCTTGCCCTGCACGCCCTCCTGGTAGCTCGCCGGCGTGAAGGTCAGCTGCAGGTCGGAGCTCTCGGCGCTCTCGCCGGAATGCCAGAAGCAATAGACCAGGGTCGGCGACTGCGCCAGGATGCCGCGCCGGGTGAGCGCCCAGCGCACCACCTCGGCGGCCAGCCGGAGGCCGCGGGTGCCCTCGTTGATCGTCATGATGTTCTTGACCCGGGCGACCGAGCGCGGGGCATAGTGATCCTGCAGCCCCTCGCCCACTCCGGCAAGCGCGTGGCGCACCGGAATCCCGAACGACTGCAGCAGCGGCGCCGGGCCGATGCCGGACAGCTGCAGCAGTTGCGGCGAATTGTAGGTGCCGCCGGACAGGATGACCTCGCGTCGGGCCCGCACCTCCTCCGGCGCCCCGCCGCGGCCACCACGGGTCAGTCGAACGCCGACCGCGCGCCGGCCATCGAGCACGATCCCGGTCGCGTGGGCGTGGGTGCGCACCGTGAGGTTCGACCGGCTCCGCGCCGGACGCAGGAACGCGGTGGCGGCACTGACCCGGCGGCCGTTGTGGATGGTACGCTGGGCGTAGGCGACGCCTTCCTGGGTGGCGCCGTTGTAGTCGGGATTGCGCGGAATCCCGAGGCTCACCGCGCCGTCAATGAAGGCCTCGCACAGCGGATGATGCCAGTCGATGTCGGTCACCGTGAGCGCGCCGTCGCGGCCGCGGTAGGTCGGATCGGCCTCCCCGATGCGCCGCTCCAGCCGCTTGAAGTAGGGCAGCACGTCGGCATAGCCCCAGCCGCGATTGCCGAGCTGCGCCCAGGTGTCGAAGTCGAGCCGCTGGCCGCGATTGTAGACGTGGCCGTTGATCGAGCTCGACCCGCCCAGCGTCTTGCCGCGCGGCGCGTAGATGCGCCGGCCGGCGGTCCAGGCGCCGGGCTCCTGCGAATAGCACCAGTTCACCGAGCCGTCGTAGAAGGTCTTGATGAAGCCGGCGGGCAGATGGATGAACGGGTGCCAGTCGCGCGGGCCCGCCTCGATGAGGCAGACGCTGACCGAGGCGTCCTCGGTCAGCCGGTTGGCGAGCACGCAGCCGGCCGATCCGGCGCCGACGATGACATAGTCGAACGTGTCCATGCGCTTCCTTCCCTGGTACAGGTCGAACCTTGCCGGTAGCATTTCGGGCGGGCAGGCCGTAGCTTTCCGCGCCTGGCGACACGGAGGCACCGATGGCCAAGTATACCTACGATCACATCCATTTGCGCAGCCCCGATCCGGAGGCGACGGCGCGGTTCTACGAGACCATGTTCGGCGCCGAGGTGGTGCGCACCATGCAGCAGGGCAAGCCGCGCATCGACCTGAAGCTCGGCGGCGCCGACATCTTCATCGCGCCGGTTGCACCCGACAGCGGCGTCAATCCGCCGCCGGTCACCCCCTATCAGGGCCTCGACCATTTCGGGCTGTCGGTCAGCGGCATCGACGCCATCGTGACCGAGCTCAAGGCCAAGGGCGCCGAGTTCACCATGGAGCCGACCACGATCCGGCCGGGCGTGCGCATCGCCTTCCTGCGCGGACCCCAGGGCGTCTCGATCGAGCTGCTCGACCGCACCGTCGGCTGACTACTGTAGTGCACCGATTCCGAAGTTCGCGTCACTCGGCGACATCCTCTGGTGCGAACTTCGGAATCCAGAGGTGCAGTCTATGATTCTAGTGCGGCTTTTAGGATTTGAAGTTCCTATGACGAGCGTGCCGCACATCTGATAGGAACTTCAAATCCGCCGCACTAGCAAGCTCACGGTGGGCGCGCTGCGCCCGGCCCACCGTGCGCCAGGCTCGATACGCCGAGCGAGGACGATCATGACGGAGCAGATCTGGCACACCATCGCCCGCGCCTGGCCCGACCTGCTCGGCTATCTGGCGGCGCTGTGCACGCTCGCCATGTATTCGATGCGTACCATGATCCCGCTGCGCACCGCGGGTCTGATGGCCAACGCCCTCAATATCGCGTTCGGATTTTTTGCCGGCGTCACCTCGACCCTGATCCTGCACCTGGTCCTGTTTCCGCTCAATGCGACGCGCCTCGTGCAGATGATGCAGCTGGTCGGCAAGGTGCGTGCCGCCACCCGCGGCGACCTGTCGATGGACTGGCTCAAGCCGTTCATGACGCGGCAGCAATTCCACAAGGGCGACGTGCTGTTCCGCCGGGGCGACGAGGCCGACGGCATGTTCTACACGGTCAGCGGAACGTTTCGCCTGACCGAGACCGGCACCGACGTGGCGAACGGCGAAATCATCGGCGAGCTCGGCCTGCTGGCGCCCGACAAGCGGCGGACGCGGACGCTCGAATGCGTCGAGGACGGCGAGGTGCTGACCATCAGCTATCGCGCGGTGGAGCAGCTCTACTTTCAGAATCCGAGGTTCGGATTCTATTTCCTGCGGCTCACGACCGAACGCCTGTTTCGCGACATCGTGCGCCTGGAGGACGAGGTGGCGCGGCTGAAGGGCGAGCAGCCGTAACTCGGCGCGGCATGGCCGATCCCAATTCAGCGTCATGCCCGGCCTTGTGCCGGGCATCCACGTCTTGCGAGCAACAAGCAAGACATGATCACTAGTGCGGCGGATTTGAAGTTCCTATCATAGTTACGGTGACAGTGCACTTAATTCAATTAAGTGCACTGTCACCGTAATTCCCAATTAAGTGCACTGTCACCGTAATTCCCAATTAAGTGCACTGTCACCGTAATTCCACTGTCACCGTAATTCCCGCCGGGCTGACCGCGGTGGACTATTCCGGCGCCATCGATGGGCTCGTTGCGCCGATCACCACGACAGGCTTGCCATCGCGGTATTCGGGCGCAGCCTTGACCTGATCCCGCGTCAAGGCGAGCGAGATCGGGCCACTGTCGGAGTCGAACTGGAGCGCGTTCCAGTCGACGACGATCTTCCGGCTGCCGACGCCGAGAAAACCTCCGAAGTCGATGATGGCGGCACGCGGCCGCCCGGACCCGTCGACGATGACGTTGACGATCCGCCCCATTCGCTCGCCATTGCCGGCGCGGACCTCCTTGCCGAGGATCGGCTGGACCCGGCGGTGGTCGAGCATCATCGTGAAGGTGTCACCGTCCGGGGACGCGTCCGCGGTGTCTGCAGCCTCGCCTGCGGCGGCGGGCGGCGCAAATTGGCCAACGGGCGCCAATCCTCCTGCCGCGGTCAGCCATGCCAATGCGGCCACGGCCGAAATGACCGGCAGGGCATTGCGTACTGGGGTCGGGATACGCATGGTCCGTCTCGGACCCTTGTCGGCGATCAGCGGCGGCTCGGGCAGCCGCGCCAGTCGGTCGTCACATGGGCCAGCAAAATTCCAACCGAATTGCAGCAAATGTATGGTTGCATCAAAAACGTCAGGCAAAACCTCGACGCCAGGGCTTCCGCACGACCCGATCCGACGAGCCCGGCACCCCGCGGCGTGCGCCTTCGGGCAGAGTTTGCCCGGGCAGCGCTCGACAGCACATAGGTTGCCCGTCCGACGGTATATCAATCCGGTGAGAAGGCTCGCGGCGATCCGGAAAAACCTGCCGCAGGCCCGGCGCAAAGGTTAGGATCGGACCACGAGCGGGGTCGCTCCGGCGAGCGGGCGCTGACAGCGCGTGCACGTCCGGCTTGCTCCGGCTCGCGCGGGAGCCACCATGCAGTTCGGCGTTCATCTTCCCCATATCGGTCGCAAGGCCGGACCGGACGCCATCCGGCGCGCCGCCGTACAGGCCGAGGAGCTCGGCTTTGCCGACGTCTGGGTGAGCGAGCACGTCATCCTGCCCAAGGCCGCCCCCTATCCGCCCTCGCCGTACTTCTACGAGCCGATCCTCACCTTGACCTGGGCGGCGGCCGCCACGCGGCGGGTCCGCCTCGGCACCAGCGTGCTGGTGCTGCCGATGCACCACCCGGTGCCGATCGCCAAGCAGCTTGCCACTTTGCAATGCCTCAGCGGCGGGCGCGTCATTTTCGGGATCGGGGTCGGCTGGCTCGAAGCCGAGTTCGCCGCCATGGGCGTGCCGTTCGCCGAGCGCGGCCGGCGCATGGACGAGAGCATCGCGCTGCTGCGGGCGCTGTGGAGCGACGACCCGGTCAGCTTCCAGACACGGTACATCACCGCCGAGATCGCCGAGATGCGCATGCAGCCGCAGCCGGTAGCCCCGATCCCGATCTGGGTCGGCGGCAGCTCCGAGAAGGCGCTGGCGCGAGCCGTGCGGCTGTGCGAGGGCTGGCACGGGTCGCGGCTCATGCCCGACAGGGCCGCGCCGATCATCCGTCGGCTGCGTGGCGAGCGGCCCGAGCCGGGCTTTGCCATCTCGCTGCGCAGCGGATGGGATGGTCAGGACCCGGCCGAGTTGCGCGACCGGCTCGCCGCCTATCGGGCGGCCGGCGCCGGCCACATTCTGGTGGAGCCGGCCGACCGCGAGATCGAGGACTGGCTCGGCAGCGTGGAAAAGATCGCGCGCGCCGCCGAAGGTTTGGCGTAGATCGAAGGTGGAGGATCGGCTCATGGACGTCGGCATGATGATGGTGTTCGCCAGCTACGGCTGGGAGAGCTGCGCGGACGACCAGGTGTGGGACGAGGAGATCCGTTTGGCGCGGCTCGCCGCCGACTCCGGGTTCGATGTGCTGTGGTCCGCGGAACATCATTTCAACGACTACTCGTTCGTGCCCGACAACCTCCACCTGATGGCCTATCTCGCCGGCGTCTGCCCGGACATCGGCCTCGGCACGGCGGCTGTCATCCTGCCGTGGCACGATCCGCTGCGGGTCGCCGAGAACGCCGCCGTCCTCGACATGCTGTGCAAGGGTCGGCTCCGGCTCGGCGTCGGCCGAGGCCTCGCCCGGCGCGAGTTCGCGGCCTTCCGGCTGAGCATGGACGAATCGCGCGGTCGTTTCGACGAGGCCGCGCCGATGATCGTCAACGCGCTGAAGACCGGCTTCATCGAGGGCCATGGCCAGTACTACAAGCAGCCCCGCGTCGAGATCCGACCGCGCCCCCAATATTCGTTCGACGGGCGCATCTATGCGGTGGCTTCCAGCGAGGATTCGGTCGATTCGGCGGCCAGGATCGGTGCCCACATGGTGATGTTCGCCGACCGGCCCTGGGAATTGCGGGCGCCCGTCATCGAGAGGGGCCGCGAGCTGCACCGCAAGTACCACGGCACCGAGCCGCCGCGCATCCTGCTGACCGAGTTCTGCGTGTGCGGCACCAACCTTGCCGAGACCGAGGAGGAGGCCCGCAAATACCAGGGCAAGTTCGTCGAGAGCAACTTCCACCACTACGAGTTCCTCGGCGAGCATTTCAAGACGGTGAAGGGCTACGATGCCTACCAGCAGAAGGCCGACATCGCGCGCAAGGCCGGCCTCGAGGGCGCGGTCGCAGGCTTCATGCAGGCCGCCAGCTGGGGCACGCCCGACCGCATCCTGCGCGGGCTCGAGACGCGCCGGCAGGTTCTCGGCGATTTCGAGATGAACGTCGCCTTCCGATTCGGCGGCACGCCCTACGCCGTGTCCGAGCGCGGCCTGAAGCTGTTCGCCAAAGAGGTGCTGCCCGTGCTCAAGAGCTGGAAATCCGCCGACCCGGCCAAGCCGGCCGCCGTCAAGGCTGCAGAGTAGGAATTACGGTGACAGTGGAATTACGGAATTACGGAATTACGGTGACAGTGGAATTACGGTGACAGTGCACTCAATTGAATTACGGGAATTAAGGTGACAGTGCACTCAATTGCTCACCCGCCTTCAGAATGCTTCCCGGTCGAACGACCTACGCCCTGTTCGCCGTCATGCCCGGCCTCGTGCCGGGACAGGCCCGGCCAATGAAGCGCCGAGGAATCAACTGCTGGCAGTGACCGCCGAGGGCGCCACGCCGCGGGCGATCCGACCGGCGTCGCCGGCGGTTGCCTGCAGCGCGAAGAGCTCGGCCGGGCTCCTCTTGCCGCGCAACCGGATCGGTTCCAGGGCGCGCGCCGCGATGCCGGGTGGGAGCGCCATCTGCCGCAGCAGCGCCGCCGAGGCGATGACCGGCTCGCCGCTGTCCCGGCAGGCATCGACGATGCGGGCCGCCGTGTTCATGGTGTCGCCAATGAGGGCGATTTCTTTCTTCACCGTGCCCATCTCACCGACGACCACCGGTCCACAATGCAGGCCGGCGCGGAAATCCACGCGCTGGCCGAACTCGCGCTGGTAGGACGGACCCAGATCGGCCAGCCGCTCGATGGCGCCGAAGCAGGCGCGCAGGCAGCGTGCATCCTTCAAACCCCGGGCGAGCGGCCAGGTTGCGATCACCTCGTCGCCGACGTATTTGTGGATCTCGCCCTTTTGCGTCACGATCGGTCCGGTAAGGTCGCCGAGAAACCGGTTGAGCAGGCGATGGAAGCCGACCTCGCCGAGCCGCTCGGCGGCAGCGGTCGAGTCCTTCAGGTCGATGATGAGAAAGACGCGTTGCTCGACGTGCGGGCGATAGTAGCGACCCGTTGCGAAGCTCAGCAGCACATTCTGGCCGAGCAGTCCGTCCACCGCCAACAGGAAATTGGCGGCGAAACCGACGGCGAAGCAGAACAGGATGTCATAGCGGCCGATGTGCACGCCCGGGGACGATGGGATCGGCAACAGCCACTGCCCGGCGGCGATGCCCAGCAGGAAGACGACGAGATAGACCAGCGATTTCAGGCCGAGATGCAGCAGAAACGGCGCGCGGCCAAAGGGCGCGCCGGTGCGGCTTTCCAGGACGAATGCATCGAGCGAGCTGAGCACGCCGCCTATGATCGCACCGGAGATTGCGCCGCGCCCGATTCCGTAGAGGCCGGGGCCGCCGTCCGCCGTCGTGCTGACATAGCCATATGCCGCGCCGGCCACGGTGCCGATCACGGTGAGCCAGAGAATCCGCGGGATGGCGATGCGTGTCTGGTCGGCGATGGCCATGGCGGCAGCACGAGCTCTTGGGGCAGCTTTCGGGCAGCTTCGCCCCAATAGACGATTTTAGAGAAGCTCGATAGGCTGTCGCCGCGAATGCCCGTGTAGGAGTTGCGGTAACACTGGAGTTACGTACAGGAGTTACGAGTTACGGTGAGTTACGGTGACAGTGCACTAAATCATTGAGTTAAGTGCACTGTCACCATAATTGCCTGACAGGAAGTAACAGTGATAGTGCGCTTAAATTCAATTATTTGTCCGCGTTCGCATCGGCTTGCGCCTCATGCGCACTCGCCGCGGCAGGCCCCTTCGGTGACGCGAGCAATTAAGTGCACTGTCACCGTAATTGCCCGTAATTCGCCGTAATTCACCCCCTACTGCTGTCCAGCCGCCTCCAGAATCAGATTTGTGATCGTGTCGGGATGCGATATGAGAGACAGGTGGCTCGCCTTTACCTCGATGGTTTTCGCGCCCATGCGCTTGGCCATGAAGCGTTGGAGATCCGGATTGATGGTCCGGTCTTCGGTAGACACGGCGTACCAGCTCGGCTTCGACCGCCATGCCGCATGGGTCGTCTTGTCGGCGAGCAACGCCCGCTTGAACGGAGCTTGAACGGCATAGAGAACACGTGCTCTGTCTGCCGGCACGTCGCCGGCGAAGTCGCGCAGGAATGCCTCCTCGCTCAGCCTTCCATCGTCGCCGGACCAGACGATGCCGGCGGAGGCTGGCGGCGTTGGAAACCCCTTCGCGAGCGCCGTGTAATCCTCTCCGGCGTCGGGCGCACGCGCGGCGACGTAGACGACGGCCGAAACATTCGGGTCGACGCCGGCTTCGCTAACGATCATGCCGGCGAAGGAATGGGCCACCAGCACGGTCGGGCCGTGCTGCAGGGATAGAGCTTCCTGGGTCGCCTCCACACCTGCCTGCAGCGTCGTCAACGGGTTCTGCACGGCGGTCGCCTGGATGCCCTTCGACTGCAGCCGCGCGATGACCTCGGACCAGCACGACCCGTCAGCAAACAGGCCATGCACGAGGACGACGTTTCGGGCCTTGGTCAGGGGTTGCGCAAGGGCGGCGCGCTGCAGCAGCGGAGTCGCGGCGCCGGCCATCGCCATGCTCATGAATGCGCGTCGATCCATCGCACGTCTCCCGCCGCCCGCATCCCGGTTCATCGTTGGAACGCCGGCTCTCGCGCCGTCCGACTTTCGACGCCGGGCCAGCACAGCTGTCCGGCGCGAAATCTTCCTATCGCGGCGGTGTTGGAGTCAAGTCAAGCAAGCCCGTGCAGTGCCCGTGCAGCAACGCGCGCCCCCGCTACGGCCGGTCCTCCCGCGCCACGCCCTCGAACGCGAGCGCCATCTCGTGGGCGCCCGGCGAGCTCGCGGCCGCCTCCATCCGGGCACTGGTCGCGGCGAACAGCTTCGCCACAACGTTGTAGCGGCTGGCGACCGGATTGCGCTCGTAGCCGGCGCGCACGAAGAAGTTCGCGGTCGGCACCTTGTCGCGCAGCGCAGCCGGCATCATCACCATGTCGAAACCGTTGCCGTCGCCGGTGAGGTTCATCATCCCGAGCTCGGTCGCCGTCAGCG
>JBEKZK010000710.1:0-3385 GCA_049509935.1 Xanthobacteraceae bacterium
CTTCGTTCATCGACTTTTCTGCGTTGACCGGGCAACGGAGCGCGCCGGCGCGCGCCGCGGCCTCGCACAGGAAGGCATGGATCGCGGCCGCGTCCTGGTCGGTCTGGGCGAGGCGAACGGCGAGCCCCGGCTCCACGGCCTCCGGCACCACCTGCAAGGGCTCCACCGCCTCCAGCACGGCCTGCACCGGCTCCACGGCCTCCGGCACCACCTGCCCGGGCGCATCGGCGACCGCCGGGACGAGCTCGGGGGCGGCGACGTCAACCGGTGCGGTTGGCTCCGCCCTTCTGCAGGTCGGTGATGAACGTGCCGATGAAATTCGCGATTTGCGTTTGCGTTGCCGTCGAGACATTCAGCGTCCTCGTGACAGTGAGCGTGCCGGTGATGGTGTAGTTCTGCGCGATCTTCACGATGTCGTTGAGATTGCTCGACATCATGACCTCGCGCAGTGCCGCGACCACGGCCGGATCCTTGATCGCGCCGAGATTGAGAGTGACCGGCCTCATCGCCGCTTGCCCTTGGGCGAGATCAGCGCCGCCGGCGTGCCGAGCCGGATGGTGCAGCCGGGCTCGTTGTCAGTGAGCGTGAAGCCGATGTAGCGGCCGCACTGGAGGAAATCGACCAGGGTCCCGGGGAGCACGGTCTCGGTCTCGGTGTCCTCGGGCGCCGCGTCGCCCAGCCGGTCCCAGCAGTTGAGCGTCAGGCTCGGGCTGCCGACCTGGTGGAACGCGTCCCACTCGATGCCGAGCACCTGAAACAGATCGGCGCCGTTCTCCAGCGGATAGGGGCCAAGCGTCAGAGAGTACGGCATCGCCACGCCGTTGGCGTCATAACCCGAGCCGTGCAGATAGATGTGGCCGTCGGTGCCGGCCATCAGCGGTCGGGTGTCCCCCTGCTGGAAATGGGTGCCGGAGGCGCGGGCAAATGTCTGCGGCCACCAGCAGCCGTCGTCGATCGAGAACAGCATCGCGGCGACCGGGTTGCTCTGCCCGAGCGGCGTGTAGCTGAACAGGATGTCGTTGTAGATCGGATCGTAGACGGCGTTCGCCTGGTACGCCATGTTGGGATCGAGCCCGGCGAACACATTGGCGCGGATGTCCTCGACGTTGGGCATCGGATGCACCGATCCGTCGTACATCCAGAAATTCGCCGAGCCCATCCAGTAGGCGGTGCCGTTGACCGACACCATGGCGCCCGGCGCGATCAGCCCGCAGTCCCGCGCCAGCAGGTTCGAATCGTAGACGTACTGCGAGCCGGTCCACTGGAACAGATAGGCGGCCGCATCGGTCCAGACGATGCTCAGATACGGCGCCAGTGCCCGGCCGGCCACCAGCTTGGTGCCCTCGGTCAGTGTCCGGGTATTGGCGGTGTTCTGCGCCGACGGGGTCCAGGTGGAAAGATCGCCCTGGCTGTTCCAGCTGACGTTCATGCCGGAGCGCAGCACGAACACGAAGCGCTCCGGGGTGACGAAGACGAAGCGCGCATCGGTCGGCAGCTCGGGATCGGACGACACCACGGAGGCGCGCGGCCACGGCTGCGGCTGGGTCGGGTCGAGCTGGTAGATCGTGCCGCCGTTGTAGGAGGCGATCAGCAGCTGCCCGAAATGGTCGAGCGACCAGACGCGGGGCTCGATGAAAATGGTCGACTGGGTGCGCGAGGTGCCGAAGGTCGAAAGCCCGTAGCCGCCGACGCCAAAACCGTAGCCGTAGGTGCCGGTCTCGACGCCGACCGGGATCTCGTACTTGTAGGAGACGGCAGAGCCGCCGCCGGCCCCCGACGCGCTGGCATTGCCCGGCGCCAAAATCACGTAGTCGTTGGCGTCGGTCACGGTCTGCACCACGAACGCGCCGTTCAGCGTGACCCCGTTGAAGGTTGCAGCACCCGCGAAGATCGCGGTATCGCCCGGATTGAGCCCGTGCGCGGAGCTCGCCACGCTCACCGCGCTCGATCCGCTCGAGGTGGTGAACGGATTGGCGCCAAGCGTACCCGTCGCCCGGAACGGCGTGATGTCGTTCTGCGTCCAGGTCGGGTCGTAAACGTAGAGTTTTCGATAGGTCCCGACGCCGAGATACTGGTTGGCGCTGTTGTCGCGCCAGGCATGGCTCGCCCGCGGCGTGCCGCTGGTGGCGACGGAATCCTGCTGCACCCAGCCGCCGATCTTCTGCGGGCGGCCGTGCTTGGAGCGCATCCGGTCGGCGCCCGAATAGCGGCCGGCCACCACCTTGCCGGCCTCGGTGAGCACCACGCCGGGCGGCGGCGTGATGGGAAAAGGGGTGGCTTTGGGCATTCAGGGACTCGACTTTCGGTGGCAATCCGGACAATAATTCCCGTGCGACGTGCCGGCGGCGTCGACCGCCGCGGCGGCGCGGCATCGCCGGCAATGCCGCGACAGCGGCGGTGATCCCGGCTCACTCCAGAGGGTATCGTGAGAGACCTCGCCATCCTGCGGCGGTTCGACAAGTTCGTCATCTGGGGCCTGCGGCGCAGATGGCATACGCACCGCTTCATCCACCAGCATTTCTACGAGACCCTGAGGAAGCTCGAGCTGCCCGCAGTCTGGGTCGACGACGCGCCGGGCAACAACGACATGATCGGCAGCAACGACCTGATCATCGCCGCCGACGTGGCGGCCGCCCATCTCGACCCCAGGCGCGATGCCTGCTATGTGCTGCACAACATGGACGCGCGCTTCTCGGCGGCGATCCCGCCGGAGAAGCGGATCGGCCTTTATGTCTACTCGCGCGCGGCGGCGCAGCGGCACGGCGCGGAACGATGGGGTGCCGCAGTCTTCTTCGATCCCGCACGCCGCGTTCTGCTCCAGCCGTGGGGAACCGATCTGCTGGCCGAGGAATTCCGCCGGCCCCTGCCCGGGGCGGTGCGCCGCAAGCGCCTGTCGTTCTGGATCGGCAGCGTCTGGAACAATGCGGAGAACCAGGGCAACCTGAACGAGATCGCCGCGCTGTCGCGGGCGCTCAAGCAGGTCGGCAAGACATTCGTCAGGGTCCGGTTCATCCCCAATGCCTGGAACATCGGCCTCGTCCGCCGCAGCTGCCTCGCGCCCGCCATCGGCGGCGCGTGGCAGGCCGCGAACGACTATCTTCCCTGCCGGATGTTCAAGAACATTTCGTACGGCCACCTCGGAATGTCCAACATTGCCGGCTTCGATGCCATCCTGGGAGACGCGGCCATCGCCCAGCACGACATCCCCGCCATGCTGGATACGGCCCTGACGATGACCGACGCGCAATTCACCGAGAGGATCGCGGCGCAGCAGGAGCGCATCCGCGACTACAGCTACGACCGGAGCCTCATCCGCATCGCCCAGGCGATGGCGGCGTAGCGTTCGGTATCCCGCAATGAGCGAAGTGCAATGCGGCAACGGCCT
>JBEKZK010000711.1:0-3379 GCA_049509935.1 Xanthobacteraceae bacterium
TGACCCATGGCGCTGCGGGTATGGACCGACGCGGAGCCGACATGGGGCAGCAGGGTGACGTGGTCCATGGCCAGGAGCTCGGCGGGCACGTTGGGCTCGTGCGCATACACGTCGAGCCCGGCGGACAGGATTTTTCCGGTCCGCAGCGCGTCGGCCAGCGCCGCGTCGTCGACCGTCGAGCCGCGCGACATGTTGATCAGGATGCCGCGCGGCCCCAGTGTCTCGAGCACGGCGGCGTTGATCATCGCCCGGGTGCCGGCCCCGCCCGGCGTCACCACCATCAGGGTGTCGACGTCGCGCACCATGTCGAGCAGGTTCTGGTAGTACCGATAGGCGACGCCGGCCTGCGGATTGCGGCCGTGATAGACCACCGGGACGCCGAAGCCGTCGAGGCGGCGGGCGATCGCCTTGCCGATTCGCCCGAGCCCGATGATGCCGACGGTGCGGTCGCGCAAGGTCGCCCGGCTCAGTGGGAAGTCCCCCTCCCGCCACCTGCCGGCGCGCAGGTAGCGCTCGGCCTGGGACAGTTGACGCACCGTGCACAGCAGCAGCCCGAGCGCGGTGTCGGCCACCTCCTCGGTGAGCACGTCGGGCGTGTTGGTGACCACGATGCCGTGTTGGGCCGCCCACTTGATGTCGACGTGGTCGTAGCCGACGCCGAAGCTGGCGATGAGCTCCAGGCGCGGAAGCTTCTCCATGAGGTCGGCGCCGACCTTCTGGTGGGTGGTGCCGCCGGCCACGATGGCGCGCAGCCGCGGCGCCAGCCCGGCGATCAGCGCCTCGCGGTCGGGGGCCTGCCAGTACCGGTGCAGGGTGAAATTCCTGTCGACCCCCTCGTCGATCAGCGGCATCAACGGTTCAATCATCAGCACGTCGGCTTTTTCGCCGGCCATCCCTGCGCTCCTTCGGGTCATGGGTCCGCGCGATGAAAGCCTGCCCGCGGCGGATGCACAATAGCGCATGTCCCGGCGAAGTGGACCCGGTTCGCCGATCAAGGACATGCGCCAGCACGGGATCATGTCCCGGCGAAGTGGACCCGGTTCGCCGATCGAGGACATGCGCCAGCACAGGATCATGTCCCGGCGGTCTGCCGAAACGTTCGCAATTCGCCGGAAAGACCGCTAAGAAAGCGGGATACCAATAGGGGCCGGAGCCCCACGGGAGGAGCAGCATGGCGACGGTCCTGATCCGCGACGTCAGGAAGGCATTTGGCGCCATGCATGTTATCCACGGCGTCGACATCTCGATCGGTGACGGCGAGTTCGTCGTGCTGGTCGGCCCGTCGGGCTGTGGCAAATCGACCCTGTTGCGCATGATCGCCGGACTGGAGAACATCACCGGCGGCGAGATCCGGATCGGCGACCGCGTGGTCAACAACGTGCCGCCGAAAGAGCGCGACATCGCCATGGTGTTCCAGAACTACGCGCTCTACCCGCATATGACAGTTGCGGCAAATATGGCATTCTCTCTCAAATTGCGCGGAGCGGGCAAGGAGGAGATCGACACCCGGGTCAACCGCGCCGCCGAGATCCTCGGTCTCATGCCGTTGCTCGAGCGCTTCCCGCGCCAGCTCTCCGGCGGCCAGCGCCAGCGCGTCGCCATGGGCCGGGCGATCGTACGCGACCCCCAGGTCTTCCTGTTCGACGAGCCGCTGTCCAACCTCGACGCCAAGCTGCGGGTGCAGATGCGCACCGAGATCAAGGAACTGCACCAGCGGCTCAAGACCACCACCGTTTACGTCACCCACGACCAGATCGAGGCCATGACCATGGCCGACAAGATCGTGGTGATGCACGACGGCATCGTCGAGCAGATCGGCGCCCCGCTCGACCTCTACGACCGTCCGGACAATCTGTTCGTGGCGGGCTTCATCGGCTCGCCGGCGATGAACTGCCTGAAAGGTGCGCTCAGGGTCAACGGCAGGGCCGAGTTCGAAGGTGCGGAGGGCCTGCGCCTGCCGGTTGCGGCGGCGCCGACCGGCTCCGACGGCCGGCCGGTGATCTATGGCGTGCGACCCGAGCATTTCGTGCTCGCGGAGGACGGCGCCGAGGCCATCGTGCAGGTGGTCGAGCCGACCGGGTCGGAGGTCCAGGTCGCGGCCCGGATGGGCGGAGCGGAGATCATCGCGGTGTTCCGCGAGCGCCATCAGTTCAAGCCCGGAGAAAGGATCCGGCTCCGGCCCGACCCGGCCCTGGTGCATCTGTTCGACGCGCCGAGCGGAAAGCGTTTGAACGCCTGAAAAATTCAAGAAAATGTGGAGGAACCGGCCATGACGAACTTGACCCGCCGCACCCTGGTCGGCGGCGGCACCGCGCTCGCCGCCGGCGGCGCGCTCGCCGGACCCGCTCTGCTGGCATGGGCAAACGCCTGGGCGCAGGCCGCGCCGTGGCAGCCGGAGGCCGGCGCCAAGCTCACGGTGATGCGCTGGAAGCGCTTCGTGGAGTCCGAGGATCAGGCGTTCAACGCCATGGTCACCGCCTTCAAGCAGGCCACCGGGACCGAGATGAACGTGTTCAGCGAGTCCTTCGAGGACATCCAGCCGAAGGCCTCGGTCGCCGCCAACACCGGCTCCGGGCCCGACATCGTCTGGGGCTTGCACACCTTGCCGCAGCTGTTCCCCGACAAGGTCATCTACATGAACGACGTCGCCGAGTATCTCGGCAATAAATACGGCGGCTGGACCTCGGCCGCGGAGATCACCGTCAAGCACAAGGACAACTGGCTCGCCATCCCGGTGGCGACGGCCGGCGGCTACATCAACTACCGGATCTCGGCGGTGCAGAAGGCGGGCTTCAAGGAGGTGCCGCAGGATTTTCCGGGATTTCTCGAGCTGTGCCGGGCGCTGAAGAAGAACAACACGCCGCCCGGGTTCGCGCTCGGCCATGCCTCGGGCGACGCCACCGGCTGGCTGCACTGGGTGCTGTGGGGGCACGGCGCCTATCTGGTCGACAAGGACGACCACGTCATCATCAACGCGCCGGAGACGGTCAAGGCGCTGGAATACTGCAAGGCGCTGTCGGAAACCTTCATCTCCGGCGTCGCCTCGTGGAACGATTCGTCCAACAACAAGGCGTTCCTCGCCGGCGACCTCTATCTGACCGGCAACGGCATCTCGATCTACGTGGCCGCCAAGGACGATCCGGCCAAGAAGGACCTCGCCGAGGACATGGATCACGCGCTGTGGCCGGTCGGCCCGGTCGGCAAGCCGAGCGAGCTGCAGCTCACGCTGCCGATGCTGGCGTTCAAGTTCTCCAAGTATCCGAATGCCGTCAAGGCGTTCATCGCCTTCATGCTCGAGGCCGACAACTTCAACAAATGGCTGATCGGATCCCGCGGCTACCTGACCCAGTGCCTCAACGCCTACGACTCCAATCCGGTG
>JBEKZK010000712.1:0-3373 GCA_049509935.1 Xanthobacteraceae bacterium
CTGGTCCTGTGGCCTCACGTTCGTCCGTGGCACGTGGCGCGTCCGCAGCCGATGCTCCGGGCTGTCCCGGATGCCTTGCGGGTGGCCGAGACCCTGGCGCGCGCCATGGTTCTGGCGGCCGAGTCGGCGGAGCCGGAGGCGGGCGCGACCGGGGCAGCGCCCAGGACATCCCGACCGCTCGTGACCGCGGCGGCCTGAACGGGAGGATCTCGTGATGAAACCGTTGGAGTCGTTTCCCCGCGGAGCCTTGTTCGGTGCGGCCACGCTCATCAGCCTGACGCTGTTGTCCGCCGCCGCGGCACGGGTCAGCGGAATCGGGACCACGCGGATGCCCGACTCCAGCCCGGTGGAAAGCCGCGAGCTGCGCTTCGAGGATCGCCAGGATGGCGCCGTGGTGGTGTCCGAGGCGGCCACCGGTCGCGTCGTCGAGGTGCTGGCGCCGGGCACCAACGGCTTCGTCCGCGGGACGATGCGCGGGCTGGCGCGCGAGCGACGGCGTCAGGACATCGGGGCGCGCCAGCCGTTCCGGCTGACGCGCTGGGCGGATGGCCGCCTGTCGCTCGAGGATCCCTCGACCGACCGCCGGATCGATCTCGGGGCATTCGGGCCGACCAACCTCGGGGCATTTGCCGGGCTCCTGACGGCCCAGGGAGCCTCGCCATGATGCCGGCGTGGATCACCGGCCGGCGGGTTTTCGAGGTGCCGTGCACCGTCGAGGTCGAGCAGACGCCGGCCAGCCTTCACGCCCATGTCGATCTCGACGGCATCGAGGTCGGTCCGGGCGATTCGGTCCGCGTTCACAGCGCGCCCACCCGGGTCGGCTTCGGCCAGCGGCTGGTGTGCCAGCGCCGCGCCACCGTGGTGCGCGCCGGCTGGCTCGGACGGCTCTGGGTCCGCCTGATCGCGCCGTTCGAGCTCACCGAGCTCTACGAGGTCAGTTTCACGTCGAGGAGGCGACTATGAACGCCGCAGTGCGCCAGCCGGTTCCCAACGAGAGCACGCGTCGCGCGCAGGAGGACACCGTCCTCAGCCCGCGCTTCTACACCACGGATTTCGCCGCACTGGACCGCATCGATGTCGGACCGGTGCGCGCCGAGTGGGACGAGCTGATCGCCGAGCTCCGCAGCGACCCCAACCACGGGCACTTCGTCCGCAACCAGGACTGGGACGCCGATCTGGCGAGCATTCCCGAAGGTCTGCGCAAGGAGTTCCTGGATTTCCTGGTCAGCTCGGTCACCGCGGAATTCTCCGGCTGCGTGCTCTACGCCGAGATGAAGAAGCGCGCCCGCAACCCGGACATCCGCGAGCTGTTCGGCTTCATGAGCCGGGACGAGGCGCGGCATGCCGGGTTCATCAACGAGACGCTCAAGGATTTCGGCATCGGCGTGGACCTCGGCTTTCTCACCAAGGCAAAGAAATACACCTACTTCAAGCCGAAGTTCATCTTCTACGCGACCTATCTGTCGGAGAAGATCGGGTATGCGCGCTACATCACGATCTACCGCCAGCTCGAGCGTCATCCGGACCGCCGGTTCCATCCGATCTTCAAATGGTTCGAAAAGTGGTGCAACGACGAGTTCCGGCATGGCGAGGCGTTCGCGCTCCTGATGCGCGCCAATCCCGGCGTGCTGACCGGTCTCAACAAGCTCTGGGTCCGTTTCTTCGTGCTCGCGGTGTTCGCCACCATGTATGTCCGCGATCATTCCCGCCCGGCGTTCCATGCGGCGCTCGGCGTCGATCCCACCGACTACGACTTCACGGTGTTCCGCATCACCTCGCAGATCTCGCAGCAGGTCTTCCCGATCACGCTCGATCTCGACAACCCGGCGTTCCGCGCCGGGCTCGACCGGCTCTGGCACATCACCGAGGCGAGCGCCGCCGCCCGCGAGCGCGGCGGGCTGATCGGCGGGCTCCGGCGGCTCGGCCTGGTGGCCGCCGCGGCCGCGGTCCTGCTCCGGCTCTATCTGCTTCCGCCGCGGCAGAACGCGCTGCCCGAGCAGGTCCGCCTGCAGCCGGCTTGGTAGATCGGACCCCGCGCATGACCCGGTACGGTCCTCCGGTGCTGTATGCGCTGTTCGTGTGGTGGTTCGCCACGGGGCTGGCGCTCTATCTGGTCAGGCTGCGCCCGTGGACGTTCCGCTGGAGCCTGCTCGGCGCGACGGTCCTGCTCGTCGCGTCGCTCTGGGGCCTTGCGGTCAGCGCCGCCGACACCAGCGCCACCGGCGCCTACATGGCCTTCACCTGCACGGTTCTGGTCTGGGGCTGGCAGGAGATCGGCTTCCTGACCGGGCTGCTGACGGGACCGTGGAGGCAGCCCTGTCCCGACCAGTGCTCGACCGGGCGGCGCGCCGGCTACGCGGTGGCGGCGATCCTCTATCACGAGCTCGCGCTCGTCGTCCTCGGCGTCGCGGTCGTCGCCGCCACCTGGGGCGGCGCCAACCAGATCGGGACCTGGACGTTTGCGATTCTCTGGGTCATGCGGCTGAGCACCAAGCTCAACCTGTTCCTCGGGGTTCCCATCCTCAACGACGAGCTGCTGCCGGCCCACCTGCGCTATCTCGGAAGCTTCTTCGCGCAGAAGCCGATGAACCTGCTGTTCCCGGTGTCCGTGACCGTCTCGACCGTGCTCCTCGTCGTCCTGTTGCAGTGGGCCTCGGCCCCCGATGCCCCGGAGGGGGCCGTGGGCTATACGCTTCTCGCCGCCCTGACGGCGCTCGCGATCCTCGAGCACTGGTTCATGGCGCTGCCGCTGCCGGTCGCGGCGCTGTGGAGCTGGAGCCTGCGAGCAGGCGCCAGCGCATGTCCCGGCGAAGTGGACCCGGTTCGCCGATCGAGGACATGCGCCGACAAAGAATCTATTGCATGTCCCGGCGAAGTGGACCCGGTTCGCCGATCGAGGACATGCAGGAGTTCCGCCGTCGTTCCCGCTCCGCTGTCGGATGCCGGGCACGGGCATCAACCGGACGATCGGTCCGTTGCGCCGATGCCGGAGCATCGCAGCCACCTCGCAACGGCCCCAGCCGACGACCTGGTCCTTCCGGCTCTCGCCACGCAATGGAGTCGCCGATGAAGGGAAATGGATGAAGGTCATCCTGGCTCAGCCTCGCGGGTTCTGCGCCGGCGTCGTGCGCGCCATCGACATCGTCGAGCGCGCCCTCGAGATCTACGGTCCGCCGGTCTATGTGCGTCACGACATCGTTCACAACAAGCGCGTGGTCGACGGATTGCGGGCGAAAGGCGCCAGATTCGTCGAGGATCTGTCCGATGTGCCGGCGAACGCCATCACCATCTTCAGCGCCCCTGGCGTGCCCAAGAGCGTCGAGACGGAGGCGGCCGCTCGCCGGCTGCCGGTCCTCGACGCGACCTGCCCGCT
>JBEKZK010000713.1:0-3359 GCA_049509935.1 Xanthobacteraceae bacterium
GCCGGAAACGAGGCCGTATTGGCGACGAACTCGGCATACACCGGCGCGCCGATCAGCTCGGCGAGCTCGATGAGCTCGGGATGGGCGCGGCCCTGCGCCACCGCGTCGCCCGCGATGATGAGCGGCCGTTCCGCCGCGGCGAGGAGGGCGGCGGCGGCCTCGACCGCGTCGCGATCGCCGCGCACGCGCGGCGCGACACGGGTCGGCGCCGACAGCTCGACGTCACCCTCGGCATCGAGGATGTCGCCCGGCAACGACAGGAACACCGGACCGGTGGGCGGCGCCATCGCGGTCTTGGCGGCGCGATGCACCAGCCGCGGCAGGTCGGCGAGGCGACGCACCTCGCTCGACCATTTGACCAGCGGCCGTGCGATGGTGGGCAGGTCCGCCCACAGGATCGGCTCGGTGACGTTGAAGCTCTGGTCGTGCTGGCCGGCCGTCACCAGGATGGGCGCTCCGCTCTTCTGCGCGTCGTAGAGCATGCCCATGGCGTTGCCGAGCCCGGGCGCGACGTGCAGGTTGACCACGGCGAGCTTGCCCGACGCCTGGGCGTAGCCGTCCGCCATCGCCATGACGGCGGCCTCCTGCAGGGCCAGCACGTAGCGAATGTCGCTTTCGACTGCGAGCGCATCCATCAATGGAAGCTCGGTGGTCCCCGGATTGCCGAAGATGATGTCCACGCCTTCCTGCTTCAGAAGCTCGAGAAAGGCACGCTTTCCGGACATTGCGGGCAACGGATCCTCCGGGTCTCGCGTTCGGGCGGCGCGTTCTCGGCCACGCCCTGGTATCGGCATCGTTGGAATCGGTGCACTGGTGCGGTGGATGGAATCGGTGCACTGGTCGCGCGTCAGGCTCCATTGGATACCGGCAAGGCCGGCCGGAGTACAGGGCGGCGCGCCGGCTACTTGCGCAGCAGGAATTTCTGCTCGCCGGCGAGCACGAGCTCGGCGTTCTGATTGTGGATCGTCGCCGCCATGACGACGATGCCGGTTGTGCGCTGCGGGATGAGCGCGGTGATCGTCAGGGTCGGGTAGAGGGTGTCTCCCACATAGACCGGCTTGGAGAATGTCGCGGACTGCTCGATGAAGGCGATCAGCTTATCGCCGATCACGTGGGGGAAGCTTCCCGCCCCCGGCGCCGTGAAGGCCAGCACCTGAAGCCCGTGGGCGAGCAGGCCGCGGTGACCGCGCGCCCGGCAGTACTCGATGTCGTAGTGGATCGGGTGGTTGTCGCCGGAAAGAACCTGGAATGCGGCGAAATGCGCCTCCGTCACGGTGCGGCTCGGACTGCGAAAGGTCTCGCCGGCGCGCAGCTCGGAGAACGATCTCTGCTCGGCCACGTGAAACAGTTTGGGATCGAACGTCTCGGTCACCTCGTCCTCCGGAATATGCTCGACAGCGCGTCGCATCGCGGTTACATTTGACGCGTCCCATGAGTTTGCAGCAGGAGTCCGGTCTCGTCGCTGGGACGTGTTTGGTCGTGCACGCGCCAATCGACAGGGGAGGGACCGCCGTGACTCGCATTCTCGTGGTGGACGACGAAAGATCGGTAGCCTATTCGATTCAGACCCTGCTCGAATACGATGGTTTCGACGTCGTCGTGGCCGAGGACGGGGAGGCCGGCATCCGGGCCATCGAAACCGCCGACTTCGACCTGGTCATCGTCGATATCTTCATGCCGGGAATCGACGGCCTCGAGACGATCAAGGCGATGCGCCAGCAAAACGCCACCTTGCCGATCATCGCCATATCGGGTTTTACGCTGCGTGACGCCGGGCTTCCGACGGCGGGTGTGCTCGCCGATGCGGTGAGGCTCGGGGCCGATCGCAGTCTCAACAAACCGTTCAGGCGGACCGAAATCCTCGCGGCGGTGGCCGGCTGCCTGCGCGCGGCGGGCGTCGCTCGGAACGACGCGGCTGCGTGAGCCGATCGTTGTGCGGCGCAACCGATTGATGCGCCCGGCAGCGGGGGTCGGTGCCCTACAGCGCTTCCAAGTCATAGGGAACCACGTGTTCCGGCGCCTCGATCCGGGAAGCGCTGTAAATCCCTTGTTGCGGATGTCCTTGATCGGCGAACCGGGTCCACCCACGGGTCGAGCCCGAGGGCAGGCTTTCGCCGGGACATGCTGTAGCCGTCACCGCCGGGAGTATTTTCCGACCGTGCGGTGGCATTTGCTCCATTCGGTGCGCGGGAGCCTGAAGTCGGGCTTCTCGCCGGCGGGCGGGTTCCATTGCCGCAGCTGCCAAGCCTCGGGCGTGACCCGGACCAGCCGCTTGACGGTGGCGCGCACCTCGCCTTCGCTCGCTTCCGAATAGAACACGCAGGTCACGTCGGGGATCGGCGGCAGGTGGGGATTGACCAGCGCGATGTCCCCCGGCTCGAACTCCGGCAGCATCGACTCGCCGACGACGATGAGCCCGTATCCGCCGCGGACGTTGGCGAGCGGCGCCGGCCTGAGCACCCAGTCCACCGGGTCGCTCGACACCACGATCTGCCCCTTGCCGCCCTCCGCCGCCGCGTGGACCGGCAGGTCGCGGGCACCCGCCAGGGCCTCGCCCGGGATGACGCCGGTCGGGGTCCCGGGAAACGATTCGGGATCGAGCTCCTCCAGCCGCAGGCCGAGCTCGTGGGCGATCTTCGGCAGAAAGCGCGAATGCTTGATGATGTCCTTCTCGATCTTGTCGATGGTCTGCTGGTTGGTGCCGACGGCCGTCGCCAGCTTGGCTTGCGAATAGCCGAGCATCTTGCGCCGCGAATGGACGATTTCACCTACGGTCATGACGCCAGTGTAACTCAGATCAGTGTGGCGGGTCAAGACGAATATAACCCGCCACCGTGTCGGGCGGCCCTGCGGCATCCGGCGGGGCCCGTCCGCCTTCCGAGTCGCGTCGGCGCGAGGCGGGCCGGCAGCGCGGCCGGACAGCGACGCCCGGCGGCAACACCGGAGCGGCGCCCACGGCCCCCGCGCGGCCTTCGCGTCTCCGCGTCCGACAGCGCTTCCCGATCATAACATCAGAACGGCTTTGATTTGCATCAATGTTGTGGCTCAACTAACATGTGCAAGTTTTGTTTATTGCCGTGCAACAATTTATGGCATTGCGTGCTCGGGGGCGAAAAGCATGACGATCCGCAAGAAGATCTTTCTCCTCGCCGGGATTCTCCTGGCGCTGTTCGGGGTGGTGGTCGGCTTGCTCGCCGCGATCCAGAAGATGAACGGCGACCAATTGGGCAACATCGTCACGTACGAGCTGCCGCTGTCCCGGTTGATCGCCGAGATCGACGTCGACACCGACAGGTACGAGCTGGACATTCTCCGCGTCCTGCGGCTCGATCCCGCGAGTCCGGAGGAGCTCCAGGCGG
>JBEKZK010000714.1:0-3355 GCA_049509935.1 Xanthobacteraceae bacterium
CCGATCTCGGCGCCGCGGGCGATCGCCGGCTCGTTCAGGGCGCTGACATAGCCGTCATGCCAGATCGAGAGCCCGTCGCCGATCCGCGCGCTCCAGGCGCTCACCGTCGCGGCCGCGATGCCGCGCGCCGCGAGCGCCGGCAGGCGGGAGATTCCGGCGTCGTCGATGCCGATATCGGCGTCGTTGAAGATGGCGGCGAGCACGTCGGCCTTCAGCGCGCTCTGCGGCCGCCCGCCGAGCACGCCGCCGTGCGATCCGGCGAGCACCACCGCGTTGGTGTCGGCCTCGGTCACCAGCGAGGCGGAGTCGAGCGCCCAGACGGCGACGCCCGGCGCCTCGGCCTCCACGATGCGGTGGCGCGTCTCGGCGAGCGGCGGCGGGGCAGGCGAGGGCGGCAGGTCGGCCGCCGCCATCAGGTCGAGCGCGACCCTCGCGCTCATCCGCGGGTGCACGCCGAGTTGCGCGGCGGGGTCGTTCACCCAGGTGATGACGCCGCGACGCAGCCCGTCGGCGCCGTCGCCGATCCGCGCCGAGCGGTGGCCGATCGCGGCGCCGGGCACGCCGAGCCGCTCCAGCAGCCGCAGGCCGCCGATGCCGGCCTGCTCGCGCCCGACCCCGGCATCGTTCAGGATCACCGCCTTGACGCCGGCCTTGGCCGCCAGATAGGCGGCATAGAGGCCCGCGTGGGAGCCGGCGAGCGCCGCGCGTCCGCGCTCGCCGGGTCCGAACGTGGTGACGCTGTCGCTGATGACGGGGGCGTTTGTCGTCATGGGACAACCTCGGCAAGATCGAAACATCTGATTCGGGCGAGCACTCGGCCAACCGCGTTCGATTCGCCGCGGGTGGTCATGGCCCGCTTCAAGCGGGCCACCCAGTAATCACAAACGCCCGAGATTGACGAGCCGAATGCCATGCCTTTCGACATCGGCTACTGGGTCGCCCGCTTGAAGCGGGCGATTGACGACCGGGGTAAATCGATGTCTCCACATGCTCGTTTGCCGGCAATGACGACGGAGAGGAGGGCTCGAGGGCAACATCGACGCTGACAAGTCGGGCAACTGGATTTATGATCTGCCTCTCCACCCTCGTCATCGCCCGCGAACGCGGGCGACCCAGTAGCCGATACCGAATGGTGTGGCAGATGGCGCATCAACCTCCAGCTTTGGCGACTACTGGGTGGCCCGCTTGAAGCGGGCCATGACCCTGTGGAGAATCGAAATTCTTTCACTTGCTCAATCGCCGGCGACGACGTGACACCGCGGAGCAAACATGGCCGAACCCGCCGACAACCTGCGCCGTCTGCTCGATCTCTACCGCGTCATGGCGCGCATCCGCGCGTTCGAGGAGACTGCGCTCGCGGCGCACCAGGCGGGAGAGATTCCAGGCCCGCTGCACGTGTCGATCGGCCAGGAGGCGGTCGCGGCCGGGCTGTGCGCCAACCTGCGGCGCGACGACCGGCTGACCTCCAACCATCGCGGCCACGGCCATGCGCTCGCCAAGGGCGCCGACCCGAAGCGCATGATGGCCGAGCTCTACGGCCGCCGCGACGGCTATTGCGGCGGCAAGGGCGGCTCCATGCACATCGCGGATTTTTCCGTCGGCATGCTCGGCGCCAACGGCGTGGTGGCCGGCGGCATCCCGATCGCGGTCGGCGCTGCGCAGGGGCTGAAGCTGTTGAAATCCGACGCCATCGTCGCCTGCCTGTTCGGCGACGGCGCGGTCAATCGCGGGCCGTTCCTCGAAGGTCTCAATTGGGCGGCGCTGTTTCGCCTGCCGGTGCTGTTCGTCTGCGAGGACAACGGGGTCGCGGCGTTCACCCGCGCCGACAGCGTCACCGCCGGAGCGGGTCCGGCGGCACGCGCCGAGGCGATCGGGGTCCCGGCGGTCGGCGTCGACGGCAACGATGCGGTGGCGGTCGACGGCGCGGCGGGCGCCGCGGTCGCCGCCGTGCGCCGCGGCGACGGCCCGCGCTTCCTCCACGTGCGCACCTATCGGCTGATGGGCCACACCTCGACCGATGCGGCGGCCTGGCGCCCGGCCGACGAGGTCGCGGCGGCGCGCGCCGGCGAGCCGCTGGCCCTCCTTGCCGGCCTGCTCGCGGAGCGTGGCGCCGCGGCAGAGACGCTCGACCGGATCGTCGCCGACGCCGAGGCCGAGATGCTGGCGGCACGCGACGCCGCGCGCGCCGCAGCCCCGCCGGATCCGGCAAGCGCGTTCGCGGACGTGCAGACCACCGGAGCTCCGTCGTGGCCGCGATGACGCTGATCGAGGCCGGCCGCCGCGCCGCGCTCCAGGAGATGCGGCGCGATCCGACCGTCTGGGTGCTCGGCGAGGACGTCGGCCGCGGCGGGCTGTGGGGCCAGTACCGCGGCTTCCTCGAGGAATTCGGGCCCGAGCGCGTCGTCTCCACGCCGATCTCGGAGGCGACCATCATGGGCGCCGGCCTCGGCGCCGCCCTGGTCGGCACCCGGCCGATCATCGAGATGCGCATCTTCGATTTCGTGATGTGCGCGATGGACGAGCTGACCAATCAGATCGCCAAGGTGCGCTACATGTTCGGCGGGCAGGCGCGGCCCGCCGTGGTGGTGCGCATGCCGCACGGCATGTGGCGCAATTCCGCCGCCCAGCACTCGCAGATGCTGGAAGCTTGGTTCGCGCATCTGCCCGGCGTCGTCGTGGTGACGCCGGCGAGCCCGGAGGATACCGCCGGGCTGCTGGTCGCGGCGATCCGCTCCGACGATCCGGTGCTGTTCTTCGACCCCAAGGACCTCTTCGGGCTCTCGGCGGACGTGGCCGAGCCGATCGAGCCGATCCCCTTCGGGGTCGCGCGCACGCTCGCGTCGGGCGATGCCGCGACGCTCGTCACCTGGTCGGCCACCGTGCCGGTCGCGGTCCGGGCGGCGGAGCAGCTGCGCGCCGCCGGCATCGCCATCGATCTCATCGACCTGCGCACCATCTGGCCGTGGGACGAGGCCGCCGTCACGGCGTCGGTGCGCCGCACCGGCCGCCTCCTGGTGGTGCACGAGGCTGTCGAGGTCGCAGGCTTCGGCGCAGAAGTGGTCGCCACCGTGATCGACCGGCTCGGCCCGGCCGCCATCAAGGCCGTCAAGCGCCTCGGCGCGCCGCGCATCCCGGTGCCGTTCGCCCCGGTGCTGGAGAACGAGGTGCGGGTGACGGCGGAGAAGGTGGTGGCGGCGGTGAAGAAATTGCTCGCGAGGTAACAGGAAGCATCTGCGAGGATTTAGCGCTTTATCTACGAATCTTGTTCAGTCTCAATCCCATCGTCCGTTTCGGGGTGAGCGCTGAAGAAATTGACAATGTACGCTCGTCCCCGGTCTTCGTCGGCCCGCAGGAC
>JBEKZK010000715.1:0-3354 GCA_049509935.1 Xanthobacteraceae bacterium
GGTCCTGAAGCCCGCCCGGATCGACGATGTGCTGGAGATCGTCACCGAGTCGGACGAGGTCAAAGGCGCTTCCGTGACGCTCGCGCAGCGGGTCACGCGCGACGGCACGCTCCTGGTCGAGGCCCGGGTGAAGGTCGCCTTCGTGTCGGGCGGTCGCGCGAGACCGATCCCGAAGTCGCTGCGCATCGCGCTGCGGGCCGACCGCGAGCGCGCCAAGCCTGAGGTAAACCACGGCTTCGGCTCGCGTTGAAATGTCGCGTGCCACGTCGCGGCGGCGAACCGCCGCAGGTATTGCGGCAAACCGTGTGCGCTGCGGTAACGAGACCTTAACCACGGTTGGCGCTGGTAGTGACGAGATGACCGGGTCAGGTGCCCTAGTTTGGACAAATTTCGCAACGACTCCGTACCTCGCCGGTGGCGGATGGCCCGGATTTGCATGAAGATTCCCGTGTTTGGCGGTGCCTTCGTCGCGTCGCCGCTCGGCATGCCGTACCAGTCAATGACCTGTGCGCCGCCCCGGTTGCGACCATTGGTGCCGGACAGCCGAGAGGACCTGCCATGAACCCTGCCGACGTGGGACAGTCGGTGCTGCCGCTCACTTCCTCGGACCTGTCGATATTCGGCCTGTTCATGGCGGCCCATTTCGTCGTCAAGGCGGTGATGATCGGGCTGCTGATCGGCTCGGTCTGGGTCTGGGCGATCGTGATCGACAAGACGATTCTCTACGCCCGCTCCCGCAGCGCCATGGAACGCTTCGAGAAGACCTTCTGGTCCGGGCAGTCGCTGGAGGAGCTCTATCGCACCCTGTCGGGGCGCCCGACCCATTCGATGGCGGCGCTGTTCGTCGCCGCGATGCGCGAATGGAAGCGCAGCTTCGAAGGCCAGGTGCATTCGTTCGCGGGCCTGCAGATGCGCATCGAGAAGGTCATGGACGTCACCATCGCGCGCGAGGTCGAACGGCTCGAGCGCCGCCTGCTGGTGCTCGCAACCGTCGGGTCGGCGGGCCCCTTCATCGGCCTGTTCGGCACCGTCTGGGGCATCATGACGAGCTTCCAGTCGATCGCCGCCTCCAAGAACACCTCGCTGGCCGTGGTGGCTCCCGGCATCGCGGAGGCGCTGTTTGCGACCGCGATCGGCCTTGTTGCCGCCATCCCGGCGACGATTTTCTACAATAAATTCATCTCCGATGTGAACAAGCAGGCCCTGCGGCTCGAGGGTTTCGCCGACGAGTTTTCGGCGATCCTGTCGCGGCAGATCGACGAGCGGGGGTGAGGGGCGATCATGGCGGCCAAGGTTTCAGGTGGCCGGGTGACGGCTGGCCGGCGGCGTCATGCGCGGCGCACGGTCATGAGCGAGATCAACGTCACCCCCATGGTCGACGTCATGCTGGTGCTGCTGATCATCTTCATGGTCTCGGCGCCGCTGCTGACCGTCGGCGTGCCCCTCGACCTGCCGCAGACCCAGGCCAAGTCGCTGGACCAGGACCGCGAGCCGCTGACCGTCTCGGTCCGGCTGAACGGCGACGTGTTCCTGCAGGATGCCGAGATCAAGGTGGACGATTTGGTGCCCAAGTTGCAGGCTATCACCCAGGCGCGAGGCGGGGCCGACGAGCGCATTTACGTGCGCGGCGATCGCAAAGTGGACTACGGTAAGATGATGCTGGTCATGGGGCGGCTGTCGGCGGCGGGCTTCCACCGGGTGGCGCTGGTGACCGAGGTCGAGCAAGGATCGTGACGATTACCCGAGCGCAATGAAAACCGGACTGACCATATCGGCCGTTGGGCACGCCACGCTGCTGGCGTGGGCAGCGTTGCTGGCGTCGGGGCTGTTCGCGGCGAAACCGCTCGATTCGCCGCCGACCGAGTCGATGCCGATCGACATCGTCTCGGCGACCGAGCTGTCGCAGCTGCGCGCCGGCAAGCTCGACGCGCCGAAAGCCGAAAAGCCGAAGCCGCTGGTCGAAAAGATCGCGGATGCCAAGCCGCAGATCAATCCGGCGCAGAAGGTTGTGGACAAGCCGGAGATCGTCTCGTCGTTCGCTCCCGCTCCGCCGCCCGCGCCGGAGCCGAAGGTGGCGGAGCCGAAGCGGCCGGCGGAGGCCAAGGTCGAGCCCAAGCCCAAGGAGCCGGAGAAGAAGGAGGCGGAGCACAAGCCCGATCCGATCGCCGAGGCGCTCAAGCACGACGAGGCCAAGACCTCCGAGGCCAAACCGGACACCGAGCCGAAGAAGGTCGAGGCCAAGAAATCCGAAACGAAACCCGAGACGAAACCCGAAACGAAGCCGGAGCCGAAGAAGGTCGAGGCGGCCAAGCCGCAGCCGAAATTCGACGCCAGCCGCATCGCGGCGCTGCTCGACAAGCGCGAGGCGCAGCGCCAGGCCTCGACCGGCGACACCATCAACCGGACGCCGGCGCTCGGCACCCGCACCGGTGAATCGCCGCAGCTGTCGGCGAGCGAGATCGATGCGTTCCGCCACAAGGTCGGGACCTGCTGGAACCCGCCGGCCGGCGCGACCAACGCCGATCGGGTCCGGGTGCTGATGACCATCCGGCTGAAGCCGGACCGAACCCTGGCGGCGCCGCCCGAGGTCGAGATTTCGGCGCGCGATGCCTCGACGCAGGCGATGATCGACGCCGCGGTCCGCGCCATCATTCAATGTCAGCCGTACGCCATGTTTTCGCCCCAGCGTTACGATGCCTGGAAGGAAATCCCGCTCGACTTCAACCCGGTCGAAATGTTCGGGGGTTGACTGTCATCGATTTTCCCAGGCCATCGCTTGCCCCACCGGATGCCATGAACAACCGCAACTCGCCGTCACCGTGGATGCTGTCGCGCCGCCGCCTGCTGGCGGGAGCCGGACTGTCGGCCGCCGGGCTGACCGTCGCCGGGGTTGGCGGCGGATCGCGCCGGAGCATGGCCGCACCGCGCGTCACCATCACGGAAGGCAATGTGCAGCCGATCCCGATCGCGCTGCCCGACTTTCTCGGCGGCACGCCGGCCGACAGCGAGCTCGGCCGCAACATGACCCAGGTGATCACCGCGGATCTGCGGCGCTGCGGCCTGTTCGCGCCGATCGACCCGGCGGCCTTCATCGAGAAGGTCACCAACACCGATGCGGTGCCCAACTACCCGAACTGGCGCGCCATCAACGCCCAGGCGCTGGTCGTCGGGCGGCTGCGACGGCAGGGCGGCGACGGCCGGCTGCAGACCGAGTTCCGCCTGTGGGACGTGATCGAGGGCAAGTATCTCGCCGGCCAGCAGTTCGTGGTGACGACGCCGGAGGGCTGGCGGCGCATCGCTCACATCATCGCCGACCTGATCTACGAGCGGCTGACCGGCGACACCGGCTATTTC
>JBEKZK010000716.1:0-3349 GCA_049509935.1 Xanthobacteraceae bacterium
CGCGCGCCAGAGTGCTGACGACCTATGCGGCGCTGGAGAAGACCTATCGCCCGCTGCTCGCCGGCCACGATCCGGCGATCCTGCGCATGGTCAATCACAGCCGCGGCACCAGCGCGTTCTATCAGGTCCGCGTCGGCGCCGAGTCGCGCACGGCCGCCGGCAGGCTGTGCGCCGGCCTGCACGCCGCCGGCGCCGCCTGCGTGGTGCGGCGCAATCCGGCAGTGATGTGATGTTTGTTGATCTACTGCGTCGGCGCCGCGTAGAAGCTTCTGGCGTCGGCGGTCAGCGCGGCGCGCGAGGCGGGGTTGAAATACATCATGTGGCCGCCGCGGTAGAGTTTCAGCTGCGCCCGGTCGGCGCCGCCGAGCGGCGGCAGATGGTCGATGATGTAGCGGCTGACGTAGTAGGGAATCACCATGTCGCTGTAGCCGTGGGCGATCAGCACATGGAACGACGGATCGAGCGCGAGCAATTCGCGCAGGTCGGGCTCCGCGGTCGCCGGGCTGCGCCCGCCGCCGCCCCAGTCCCAGTGCCCGGCGATGTCGCGGGCGAGCAGGATGTAGGTCATGTCGGTCTTGAAGCCGAGCTCGCCGCGCGCATAGCCGACGAAGGTCCCGCCCAGCGCGCGGGTGTAGCCGTCGAGGATCGGATCGTCGTTGCCGTGATCCGAGGTCGGGAATGCATCGGGCGCCGTGAAGGTCACGTCGTAGGGGCTGACGATCTGCTGCTCGCGGCCGCGCAGATGCTTGGCATAGACGTCGCCTAGGAAGCCGCGCGCCCGCGTCACCACCTCGAGCGGCAGCCCGGTCAGCTCGGCGACGCGGGCGTAGAATGTCTTCGCCGCCTCGCCCTGCGGCGCCGGCCCGGCGAGCGTCGTCAGATAGTCCGTCATGGCGAAACGCTCGGCGGCGGACAGCGTGTCGGCCGAGAAGGCATGGCGCAGCTCGAGATCTGCGGCGGCGAGCGAAGGAAGCTGCAGCGCCGCGCCGAGCGCCAGCCGGTCGCTGCCAAACTGCAGCCCGCCGTCGATCAGCGGCGAGACCATCACGATGCCGGCGATCACCAGCCCCTGGTCCTGCTGCAGCGCGCGGGCGACCTTCAGCGAGCGGAAGCCGCCGTAGCTTTCGCCGAGCAGATATTTGGGCGCCTGGGTACGGCCGTTGCGGGCGAGATAGAGCGCGATGGTCTTGGCCAGCACCTGCGCGTCCTCGCGCACTCCGTAGAAATTCTTGGCGTCGTCGGGCTTGGCGGCGCGGCTCCAGCCGGTGCCGATCGGGTCGACCATCACCAGGTCGGTGAACTTCAGCCAGGTGTCCGGATTGTCGCGCAGCCGCGCGTGCGCGCCGTCGCGGCCGTCGGCACCGAACTCGATCACCCGCGGACCGGCGAGGCCCAGGTGAAGGTAGGCCGAGGCCGCCCCCGGCCCGCCATTGACCACAAATGTCACCGGCCGGGTCTCGGCCGCCTGCCCCTTGAGCACGTACGCGGTGTAGAAGATCGCCGCGGAGCGCTCGCCGCTCTGGTCGAACAGATTGAGCGTGCCGGCGGTCGCCGTGTAGGCGAGCCGCTCGCCGCCCGCCTCGATCTCGTGATCGCTCACCGCATCCGACGGCAGCAGCGACAGCACGCCCGGACCGCCGGAGCGCTGCTCGCCGCCCTGGCCCGGCCGCTGCGGCCGCTCCTGCGCGGAGAGCGGTGCCGCGAGGACGAGCGCCAAGCCGAGCACTGCGAGGGAACGAAGGATCATGGCGAGCTCCGAAAACTTGTGCGAGGTATGCGGGCGAACAGCTGAATTGATGGCGCCGAGGCCGCGGGTCAAGGGCCTTCGCGGTGAAGTGAAGCGGACCTCCATGGATCTCGTCCTGCGCAATGCGCGCGTTTTCGCCGACCATGCCGCCGACCGGCTCGACGTGGCGATCGACCGCGGCCGCATCGCCGCGATCGGACCGGCGCTGTCCGCCGACGGTCCACAGATCGATCTCGCCGGCCGCCTGCTGGCGCCCGGGCTGGTGGAGACGCACATCCATCTCGACAAGACCTGCATCATCGAGCGCTGCCGCCCCGTGGAGGGAACCATCGCCGAGGCGGTGGCGCAGACGGCGGCCGCCAAGCGCGCCTTCACCGAGGAGGACATCTACGCCCGCGCCACCCGGACGCTGGAGAAGTGCCTCGTCAACGGCACCATGCTGATGCGCACCCATGTGGAGATCGATCCCGGCATCGGGCTGCGCGGCTTCGCGGCGATCCAGAAGCTCGCCGCCGACTGGGCCTGGGCGATCGACATCGAGATCTGCGCGTTTCCCCAGGAAGGTTTGATCAACAATCCGGGCACCGCGGAGCTGCTCGCCGAGTGCCTTCGCGGGGGCGCAAAGGTGCTCGGCGCCGTGCCCTATACGGACAGCGATCCGCGCGGCCAGATCGACAAAATCTTCGCCATGGCGCGCGAGTTCGACGTCGACATCGACATGCACCTCGACCTCGGCGACACGCCGGACGAGATGCAGATCGAATATGTCTGCGAGCAGACGGCGGCGCACCGCTGGGGCGGCCGCGTCGCGGTCGGCCACGTGACGAGGCTGTCCGCCGCGCCGTCGAAGCAGTTCAACGCGATCGCCCGGCGGCTCGCCGACGCCGGGGTGGCGGTCACGGTGCTGCCGTCGACCGACCTCTACCTGACCGGCCGCGGCCAGGATCACAGCGTGATGCGCGGCGTCACCGCGGCGCACCGGCTGATCGACCACGGCGTCAACTGCTCGCTCTCGACCAACAACGTGCTCAACCCGTTCACGCCCTATGGCGATGCTTCGCTGATCCGCATGGCGAACCTCTACGCCAACGTCTGCCACGTCAGCCGGCCGCACGAGCTCGCCGAATGTTTTGCCATGCTCACCACGCGCTCGGCGAAGCTGATGCGGCGCGGCGACTACGGCATCGCGGCCGGCCACCCCGCGGATCTCACGGTGTTCGACTGCGCCGACGCCGGCGCCGCGGTCGCCGAGGTGGTGGCGCCGCTGCTCGGCCTGAAGAACGGGCGCCTCACCTTCACCCGCCCGCGCCCCGCGCTGCGCCCGCGGCGCGGCGGCGACGACGCGGAACTGATGCGGCAGGTGCTGGGGTGAAGCTGGCGCGCGACGCAGGTCGTCTCGGGTGACGCATCGACGTGCCGCGCTTCAGCGGGGGGTGAGGGGTGGCAGAGTATGAGGGGGCGATGGCCCCACGGATTCGGGTGATTTACAGGTTTCTGCAGGCTCAGGAGGTTTCGGTCTGCGCATGCGGCCACTGGCGGAGCCGAATTACGGTGACAGTGCACTTAATTGAATTACGGTGACAGTGCACTTAATTGCCGCCC
>JBEKZK010000717.1:0-3348 GCA_049509935.1 Xanthobacteraceae bacterium
GCGTGAGCTTCGAGGTGCGCGCCGGCGAGGTGGTGACCCTGCTCGGCCGCAACGGCGCCGGCAAGACGACGACGCTGAAATCGATCATGGGCATGGTCGGCCGCCGGGCCGGATCGGTGCGCCTGGAGGGCCGGGAGCTGATCGCCCGCACCTCCGACCAGATCGCCCGCGCCGGCATCGCGTTCTGTCCGGAGGAGCGCGGCATCTTCGCCAGCCTCGACGTCCAGGAGAACCTGCTGCTGCCGCCCCAGGTTCGCCCCGGCGGCCTGGCGCTCGACCGCATCTTCGAGCTGTTTCCCAATGTCAAGGAGCGCCTGCGCAGCCAGGGCACCAAGTTGTCCGGCGGCGAGCAGCAGATGCTGGCGATCGGCCGCATCCTGCGCACCGGCGCGCGGCTGCTGCTGCTCGACGAGCCAACCGAGGGTCTGGCGCCGGTGATCATCCAGCAGATCGGCAAGACCATCCGCACGCTCAAGAGCCAGGGGTTCACCATCCTGCTGGTCGAGCAGAACTTCCGCTTCGCCTCGACGGTCGCCGACCGCTACTACATCGTCGAGAACGGCCGCGTGGTCGAGCAGTTCGCCAACAAGGACCTGGACGCCAACCTGGAAAAGCTTCACGAGTATCTCGGCGTTTGACCTCGCGCATGTCCCGGCGAAGTGGACCCGGTTCGCCGATCAAGGACATGCGCCAACAAGGAATTCCCGATGAGAGGCCTCTTCGCCATCGTGGCGGCCGGGCTGGCGGCAATTGCGGCGATCTCGGCCGGCGGCCCCGCGCGCGCCCAGTATAGCGACGGCGTGATCAGGATCGGCGTGCTCAACGACATGTCCGGGCTGTACGCCGATCTCGGCGGGCAGGGCTCGGTGTTCGCCGCCCGCCAGGCGGTGGAGGATTTCGGCGCCGCGCACAAGGGCATGAAGGTCGAGATCGTCAGCGCCGACCACCAGAACAAGCCGGACATCGGCGCCGGCATCGCGCGCTCGTGGATCGACCGCGACAAGGTCGACGTGATCGTCGACGTCCCCAATTCCGGGGTCGCGCTCGCCGTCAACGAGGTGGTGCGGGAGAAGAACAAGGTGTTTTTGGCATCCGGGCCCGCGAGCTCGGATCTGACCGGGGCCAAATGCTCGCCCAACACCGTGCACTGGACCTACGACACCTGGGCGCTCGCCAACGGCACCGGCAAGGCCATCGTCAAGAGCGGCGGCACCACGTGGTTCTTCCTCACCGCCGACTATGCGTTCGGCCATGCGCTGGAGCGCGACACCTCGGCGGTGGTCGAGGCCAATGGCGGCAAGGTGCTCGGCAAGGTCCGCCATCCGCTCAACACCAACGATTTCTCCTCGTTCCTGCTGCAGGCGCAGTCCTCGAAGGCGAAGATCGTCGGGCTCGCCAATGCGGGCGGCGACACCATCAACTCGATCAAGCAGGCGGCCGAGTTCGGCATCGTCAAGGGCGGGCAGAACCTCGCCGGCCTCCTGGTGTTCATCACCGACGTCAACTCGCTCGGCCTGGAGACCGCGCAGGGCCTGATCATGACCGAGGCGTGGTACTGGGACATGACCGACGACAACCGGGCGTTCGCGAAGAAATTCTCCGCGGCGCTGGGCGGCCACTATCCCACCATGGTGCAGGCCGGCGTCTACGCGGCGGTCCTGCACTACCTCAAGGCCGTCGAGGCGCTGAAGAGCGACGCCGACGGCAAGGCGGTGGTCGACAAGATGAAGGAGCTGCCGACCGACGATCCGCTGTTCGGCAAGGGCGCGATCCGCGCCGACGGCCGCAAGATCCACGACATGTACCTGTTCGAGGTGAAGAAGCCCGAGGAGTCGAAGCACGCGTGGGACTATTACAAGCTGCGCGCCACCATTCCGGCGGCGGAAGCGTTCCGTCCGCTCAAGGACGGCGGCTGCGCGCTGGTGGGCGGGTGACATGTTCGAGATTTTCGGCATTCCGTCGCAGGCGCTGTTCGGCCAGTTGCTGATCGGGCTGATCAACGGCTCGTTCTATGCGCTGCTGAGCCTGGGGCTCGCCGTCATCTTCGGCATGCTCAACATCATCAACTTCACCCATGGCGCCCAGTACATGATGGGCGCCTTCGCGGCGTTCATGCTGCTGAACGGGTTCGACGTTCCGATCCCGCATTTTTCCGGCGCGCATATCGCGGTCGAATACAAGCACGTCGATCCCGGCATCGGTTATTGGTGGGCGCTCCTGATCGCGCCGTTCCTGATCGGGCTGACCGGTATCGCGATCGAACGGCTGTTTCTCAAGCACCTGCGCCAACTCGACCCGCTATACGGGCTCTTGCTCACCTTCGGACTTGCGCTCGTGATCGAAGGTCTGTTCCGCAACGTCTACGGCTCGTCAGGCCAACCCTATCAGGTGCCGGACGCGCTGCAGGGCGGGCGTAATCTCGGCTTCATGTTTCTGCCGAACTACCGCGCCTGGGTGATCGTCCTGTCGCTCGCGGTGTGTCTTGCGACCTGGTTTACGATCGAACGCACGCGGCTCGGCTCGTATCTGCGCGCGGCGACTGAGAACCCGGTGCTGGTGCGGGCCTTCGGCATCAACGTGCCGCGCATGGTGACGCTGACCTACGGCTTCGGCGTCGCGCTCGCCGCGCTCGCCGGCGTGATGGCGGCGCCGATCTACAACGTCTCGCCACAGATGGGATCCGACCTGATCATCGTCGTGTTCGCAGTCGTCGTGATCGGCGGCATGGGTTCAATCCTGGGCGCGATCCTGACCGGCTTTGCGCTCGGCATCATCGAAGGATTGACCAAGGTGTTCTATCCGGAAGCGTCCAACACGGTGATCTTCGTCGTCATGGCGATCGTGCTGCTGATCCGGCCCTCCGGTCTGTTCGGGCGGAACGCGTGATGGAGGGCGCACTCGACGGAGCGGTTAAGCGCCCAAGCCAGGACCGGGACTGGAGCCTCGGCGTTGCTTTTGTGCTGATGGTGGCGGTGCTCGCCGTCGCGCCCTTCGTCGTCTATCCGGTGTTTTTGATGAAGGCGCTGTGCTTTGCGCTGTTTGCTTGCGCCTTCAATCTGCTGATCGGCTATGTCTGGCTGTTGTCCTTCGGCCATGCCATGTTCTTCGGCTGGGCGAGCTACGTCGCGGCGCATGCCGCCAAGGTCTGGGGACTACCACCGGAGCTCGCTGTCATCGTCGGGACGGCAACCGCCGCCGGTCTCGGCGTCGTCGCCGGCGGCCTCGCCATTCGCCGGCAAGGCATCTATTTCGCCATGATCACGCTCGCTTTGGCGCAAATGACCTATTTCTTCGCCTTGCAGGCGAAGTTCACCGGCGGCGAGGACGGCATCCAAGGAGTGCCGCGCG
>JBEKZK010000718.1:0-3340 GCA_049509935.1 Xanthobacteraceae bacterium
GGCGCGCATCTGCCCGAGATCATTGCCGAGGAGGCCGCCGATGCGCCGGCTGAGCGACGCATCCTCGAGCCGGTCGGTTTCGGCGGCGAACAGCGCCCGCCCCTTGTCGACGAAGCCGTCGCCGTCGCGATAGGCGGGATCGAACAGGGCGCGGGCGAGCCGAGCCAGGAGGGCAGGGGCGGTCATCACCCCGGCCGGCGCCGCCACATGGAACGGCGCCCACAGCCGGCGCAGCCCGGGAAACCGCCGCATCGCCAGGGCCTCGACCCGCGCGTCCTCGATCAGGCCGATCAGCACCATCTGTTGCGGCTTGAGCGATCCGACCGCGAAGCGTTGCGGCGTCAGCGCGAGGTGCGCCGTCGCGTGGGCAATGCCGGCGCGGAAGATCATGGACGCGGTGTGGGCCGAGACGCCGCGAAACACATTCGGCACGCGCACCACGCCGCCCGCGATGCTGATGCGCCGCGGTGCCGGCTTGCCGGCCGTCGGACCGACACCGCGCAGCACCGGCGTGCGGCCCCACAGCGCGGTGGCGAAGCTCTTGAGCACGCGCTCGATCTGGCCGAACGCGAGCGTGCCGCCGGCGCGCTCCAGCGCCTCGCGGGCCGCCGGATCCTCCAGTGTGAAGAACGCCCGCCGCCGGGCCCGGTCGAGGCCGCCGGCCCGCAGCCCGGCCGCGATGAAGTCGACGAACGCCGCGCCGTCGCAGGCCTGCAGCACCGTCTCGGTGCGGCTCAAAACCGCCACCACCGATTCCGGCGCCTCGCGGGCGAGCCGTGTGAGGCCGCGCGACCACAGCGCGAGCTCGCCCGGCGTGCCGAGCAGGCGTGCGGCCGGCCCGATCGCGTCGAGCACCGCGAGCGCCGCGGCGGCGCCGGCATGGCGGCAAACATCCGCGGCGGACCGCGCGATCTCGGCCATCGTGGCCAGGCCGAGCGCGGCGCGCTGCTCGACGCTGGCGCGCCAGAAGGCGAGAAGGCAGGCAGGACCCGCGTTGACGAAGGCGAGCTCGAGCGAGCCCTCGGCCCAGGCGTCGAGATCCGCATCGGTGGCGCCGACGGCGACGTGCTCGAAGACGTCATGAAAGCCCGAGCGCAGCACCTCGCGCTGACGCACCAGCTGATGCAGCCGGGTCACCGCGCGATCCGCAGGCGTCTCGATGACCTCGAGCCTGACGCGTCCGGACCGGCTCATCGCAAGCGGTTCCCCTTCTCGAGTGGCTCGTAGGATGGGTTGAGCGCAGCGAAACCCATCAGGCAGCCGTAAAGCTTTTGAAGATGTGATGGTTTTCGCAAGAGCTCAACCCATCCTACGGGCACGCGATCATGTGCGGCCCTCTCACGGGATGCAGGCCGCGATCGCAGCGCCCAGCGCCTCGCGCATGTCGGCATCGTCGGTGATCGGCAGCACGATGCTGGCGCGCGACGCGGCGGCGAGCCCGACGCCGGCGGCGACCAGCCGGCCGGTGTGGATCAGCATGCGGGTCGACGCCCCGTCGTCGAGGCCCGTGCCGCGCAGATTGCGCGACGCCAGTCCGATGTCGACCAGCCGATGCGCCGTGTCGCGATCGACGCCGGCCTCGCGAATGACGATCTCCGCCTCGATCGCCGGCGTCGGATAGCCGAAGTCGATCGCCACGAAGCGCTGTTTGGTGGACTCCTTCAGATCCTTCACCACGCTCTGGTAGCCCGGGTTGTAGGAGATCACCAGCTGGAAGTCGGGATGCGCCGCGACCAGCTCGTTGCGCTTCTCCAGGGGCAGCACGCGGCGCGCGTCGGTGAGCGGATGGATCACCACCGTGGTGTCCTGGCGCGCCTCCACGATCTCGTCGAGGTAGCAGATCGCGCCGTGACGCACCGCGATGGTGAGCGGTCCGTCGTGCCACACCGTGCCTTCCGGCGCCAGCAGGTAACGGCCGGCGAGATCAGCGGCGGTCATGTCCTCGTGCGCCGCGACCGTGACCAGCGCGCGATCGAGGCGAAACGCCATGAACTCGATGAAGCGGGTCTTGCCGCACCCGGTCGGGCCCTTGAGCATGACCGGCAGTCGGCTCGCATAGGCGGCCTCGAACAGCTCGATCTCGTCGCCGACGGCCCGATAGTACGGCTCGCTGCTCAGGCGATAGGCTTCAAGGCTCATCTCTCAACCCCGCTCCGCGGCAATTGCAGCACGACAAAAAAAGACGCCAGTCCGCACCAGGCGGCGTGGCGTCCTCGCCTTGCCGGATCGCGACAGCCCTGTCGCGCCGCTCCTTCGACGGCAGTTCGGCTGCCGCCGCAAAACATTTCAGCACCCCGGCCAGCAAAGCACAATGGGCTTTCCCGGACGCGCGGTAGTAGCCCGGATGGAGCGCAGCGAAATCCGGGGCGGCCGTGCCGCAGTGCGAGGCCGTTCCGGCATTTCGCTCACGACCCTGCGAATTCGGCGGCCGCGGCCAGCAGCCAGCGCGAGAAGCTCGCGGCAAAGCTGCGCGACACCGCGAGCTCGTAGGTCGGCGCAGCGTCGACCTGCCAGATGTGGGTCGCCATGTGCGACACCATCGTCACCGCGGTATCGCCTGGCGCGAATGCGCGCGGGTGCAGGTCGATGGGCAGTCCCTTGGCGAGCGTGTCGGGGGCATGCGGTCCACCGACACGAAAGACCACGCGGCCATCGGACTGATCGCTGACCGAGGCGACATCGGCGAGGACGGCGCGCAACCGGGCCTCGAACGCAGGCCCTTCGGTGTCCTCGGCCATCGCCAGCCAATGGCCCGGCCCGGCCCAGGCGAACGCGGTGGCGCCGGCGACGATCCGGCGTGGCGTCAGCGGCGGCGCGAGGCCGAAGGCGTCGCGCACGCGCTCCACCAGCAGGTCGGTCCGCTGCCTGCGCACCATCACGGTCGCCAGCGCCCCGCCGATCCCCGCCGTGATGGTGACCGCAGCATCCCCGGCCGCCGGCGGATCGCCGGCCGGCAGGCTGACGGCCGGTTGCGGCGCGAGTTTGCGCATCCCAGTCATAGTGAACCACTTGTTGCAGCGCCTCGACCCGGGAAGCGCTGTAGATTCTTTGTTGGCGCATGTCCTTGATCGGCGAACCCGGTCCACCCTCGGGTCAAGCCCGAGGGCAGGCTTTCGCCGGGACATGCGCTACGCACGCAATCGCTCCCCGTCGGGATCGATGAAGCACGGAGCGCACACCTCCACCTCCACATGATTGTCGCGCAGTGGATCGGCGGCGCACACCGTCTCGCCGATGCGTTCGGCGCCACGCGCCAGCAAGGCGAGGCCGATCCAGCGGCCGAGCGACGGCGAGAATGCCACCGAGGTCACGACGCCCTGGTCGTTGGCGGCGGTGGCCG
>JBEKZK010000719.1:0-3334 GCA_049509935.1 Xanthobacteraceae bacterium
CTGGCGCTTTTCCGGCGACTTGGCAAGGCAGGCGGGCGGCGCTGACGGCTGCGTCCGCTTGGGCAGCCGGAACGGTTGTCGAGCGGCTGATCACGCTATTTTTGCTGGTGTCTGAACGGGTTTCATGAAGCTGGAGCCGCACGGCGTTCGCTTGTTGTAGAGGGCGGCGGGACGGCTCATGTTGGTGACGATGAAGCCGACGCGCGGAATAAGTTCGCCCGGGTGCCACTCGACTTTGGCAACCCCCGGCACGCCTTGGTCCAGCTTGCCGCCTTGCAGGTGTCCTGGGGTTGACCGGCATGCAAGTCGTCGCCTTCTTCGGCGGCTGTATCCGCAAAGAGATCACGATTCCCCGCGTGCCGTTTCTGGGCGATCGCCAGCGCATTCGCCGCGGTCCCGGCCGGCACCAGGAAGGCTGCGACCTCGCGCTCGAAAAGCTCCGACAGCCGCTGCTCGACCCCTGCGGTCGTCGCATCATCGCCGTACCCGGGCGCAAACCCGGCGTTCGCCCGGACGATGGCGTCGATCGCCGGCGCGATCCCCGCGGTGTTGTCGCTGGCAAAATTCATCGGATATCCGTCGCTTTTCGGGACTATTTTGGGTTCCGCAGTCGAAGCAATGTCCTTGCGCCGTCGCGATACCCGCTGTTCGTCTTGTTGCGTCATGGCGCGGCCGCCGGCAACTAGCGGCAAAGACAGCGATAAATTTAGGCTGGGGAACTCTTGAATTTGCGACTAAAATTTGCCACTGTGCGCACTTAGGACAGTAATACTGTCTCAATCGATGCTCCGCAGTGCTACAGACTGGGATTGCGCCCGGCGATGCGCGGAGTGACCCTGTCCGGGGTCTGACGGGCGGCCGACGAATGGCCGCCACTTCTCGCGATGGGATCGACTGCGCGTCGTGGCACCGCAAGGCGCCGCGGCCGCGGCAGGGTGCGCCGGCACCGCGATCGAAAGCCGATCGGTGCCGGCCTCGAGTGGGAGAGCCGCGATGACCAGTGACCCGCAGAGCCGACCGCCCGGCATTCCCGCCGCCCGCGGCCTGTTCGATCCGGCCCGGGAAAAGGATTCCTGCGGTGTCGGGTTCATCGCCGACATCAAGGGCCGCAAGTCGCACCAGATCGTCAAGGACGCGCTGACCATTCTGCTCAATCTCGAGCATCGCGGCGCCGTGGGTGCCGACCCGCGCGCCGGCGACGGCGCCGGCATTCTGGTGCAGACCCCGCACCGCTTCTTCTCGCGCAAGGCCGCCGAGCTCGGCATCACGCTGCCCGAGGCCGGCCATTACGCCGTCGGCTTCGTGTTCATGCCGCGCGATGCGGAATGGCGAAAGGTGATCATCGACATCTTCGGCGAGGTGATCGCGCGCGAGGGACAGGTGGTCCTGGGCTGGCGCGAGGTGCCGAGCAACAACGCCTCGCTCGGCTGGTCGGTCAAGCCGACCGAGCCGGTGCACATGCAGGTGTTCATCGGCCGCGGCAGGGACATAGCCTCCGAGGACGAGTTCGAGCGCCGGCTGTTCATCCTGCGCAAGGTCATCTCCGACGTCGTCTACCACAAGCGCGAGCGGCGCCTCTCCGGCTATTATCTGGTGTCGCTGTCGTGCCGCACCATCGTCTACAAGGGCATGTTCCTCGCCGACCAGCTCGGCAAGTACTACCCGGACCTGCACGAGGAGGATTTCGAGTCGGCGCTCGCCCTCGTCCATCAGCGCTTCTCGACCAACACCTTCCCGGCCTGGTCGCTCGCCCATCCCTATCGCATGATTGCCCACAACGGCGAGATCAACACGCTGCGCGGCAACGTCAACTGGATGGCGGCGCGCCAGGCCTCGGTGTCGTCGGAGCTGTTCGGCGACGACATCACCAAGCTGTGGCCGATCTCCTACGAAGGGCAGTCCGACACCGCCTGCTTCGACAACGCGCTCGAGTTCCTGGTGCAGGGCGGCTATTCGCTGGCGCATGCCGCCATGATGCTGATCCCCGAGGCGTGGGCCGGCAATCCGCTGATGGACGACGAGCGCCGCGCCTTCTACGAATATCATGCCGCCCTGATGGAGCCGTGGGACGGTCCGGCGGCCATTGCCTTCACCGACGGCCGCCAGATCGGCGCCACGCTCGACCGCAACGGCCTGCGTCCGGCGCGCTGGCTCGTCACCTCCGACGATCTCGTGATCATGGCCTCGGAAGCCGGCGTGCTGCCGGTGCCGGAGGAGAGCATCGTCAAGAAGTGGCGGCTGCAGCCGGGCAAGATGCTGCTGGTGGACCTGGTCGAGGGCCGCATCATCTCCGACGAGGAGATCAAGGCCTCGCTCGCCCGCCGGCATCCCTATCGCGAGTGGCTCGAGCGCACCCAGATCGTGCTCGAGGAGCTTCCTCCGGTGCAGGCCCGCGAGTCGCGCACCAACGTGGGGCTGCTCGATCGCCAACAGGCCTTCGGCTACACCCAGGAGGATCTGCAGATCCTGCTCGAGCCGATGGCCACCACCGGCCAGGAAGCCGTCGGCTCGATGGGCAACGACGCGCCGATCTCGGCGCTGTCCGACAAGCCGAAGCTGCTCTACACCTATTTCAAGCAGAACTTCGCGCAGGTCACCAACCCGCCGATCGATCCGATCCGCGAGGAGCTGGTGATGTCGCTGGTGTCCTTCATCGGGCCGCGGCCCAACCTGTTCGACCTCAAGGGCCTGTCGCACCGCAAGCGGCTCGAGGTGCGCCAACCGATCCTCACCAACGAGGATTTGGAGAAGATCCGCTGCATCGGCCACGTCGAGGAGCAGTTCGACACCAAGACGCTCGACGTCACCTATCCGGCCGAGCAGGGCGCCGGCGGGATGACGCCGGCGCTGGAGCGGCTGTGCGAGCGCGCCGAGGCCGCGGTGCGCGGCGGCTACAACATCATCAGCCTGTCCGACCGCCAGGCCGGTCCCAACCGCATTCCGATTCCGGCGCTGCTCGCCACCGCCGCCGTACACCATCATCTGATCCGCAAGGGCCTGCGCACCGCGGTCGGGCTGGTGGTGGAGACCGGGGAGGCGCGCGAGGTCCATCATTTCTGCTGCCTCGCCGGCTACGGCGCCGAGGCGATCAATCCCTACCTGGCGTTCGAGACCCTGATCGCGATGCGCGACCAGCTCCCGGAGAAGATCAGCGAGAAGGAGATCGTCAAGCGCTACATCAAGTCGATCGACAAGGGCATCCTCAAGGTGATGTCGAAGATGGGGATCTCGACCTACCAGTCGTATTGCGGCGCGCAGATCTTCGACGCCGTCGGGCTGAAGGGCGACTTCGTCGCGCGATTCTTCTTCGGCACCGCATCGCAGATCGAGGGCG
>JBEKZK010000072.1:0-11355 GCA_049509935.1 Xanthobacteraceae bacterium
CCGCCGCGCAGGCCCCGGATTCGCTGGCATCGGCGTCGGATCGGGCGCCCGTCACCATCGTCCGCGGCAACTGACCGGCCGCGTTGCCGCGAGTGCACCGACTCCGAAGCTCGCATCACTTGGCGACATCCTGTGGTGCGAGCTTCGGAATCAAGGACGCACCAGCAAGTCTATGATTTTAGTGCGGTTTTTGGATCTGAAGTTCCTATGACGAGCGCGCCGCACATCTGATAGAAACTTCAAATCCACCGCACCAGTCATCGTGGCTTTTCCCTCGGGTCGATCGTGCGCCTGCTCATCGGATCGCTGCTCGCCTTGCTGATCGCCGCCGCCACCGGGCTCGGCGCGACGTGGTTCACGCTCACCCGCGGCACTGCCTTCGGCGCGGTGACAATCGGCGCATGGACGGCGTGGCCGCGCACCGGAACGCCCGGCATCGACCCGTACGCGCGCGCCGCGAATGCGCGCAGCGGCGCGGTGCCGGTCGGCGCCGGAGACGGCGTCGCCTTCGTGGCCAGCGCCGACGACGCCAACAAGAGGTTCGATGGCCGTTGCGACACGGTGCTCAGAGGCACGACGCCCGCGGCCCGTTTCTGGACCTTGACGCTGTACGATCCGGATGGCCGCCTGATCGCCAATTCGGCAGGCCGCTACGGCTTCACCAGCCAGGAGATCGTGCGCCAGGCCGACGGCAGCTTCGAGATCGTGGTGGCGCCGCGGGCGCGGCCGGGCAATTGGCTTCCGACCGGCGGCGCCGAGCGCTACGTGCTGGTGCTTCGCCTCTATGATACGCCGGTCGGCGCCGCGACGCGGGCCGGCAAGGAGGCGCAGATGCCATCGATCGCCGTGAGGTCCTGCTCGTGACCCGCTGGCTGATGTGGCTGCTTGGCGGGGTGGTGCTCGGCGGCATCGTCCATCTGGGGACAATCCTGCTGCTCCCGAGCGCCGCGACCCGGGATGCCTATTCGCGGCTGTCCCCGATGGCCCGGGTCAATTCCGTCGTACCCATTCCCGAGCCGGCGCCCGAAGGCGCGCCCCTGCCCTTCATGGACCCGGCTTTCGCCGTCGCGGTGTGCCGCTACGATCTCTCGACCGGCCCGCTGAAGCTCAGCGCGCCGGTCAGCCAGGCTTACACGTCGGTCTCATTCTATGCGCGCAACGGGGTCGCCTATTACGCGATCAACGACCGCGCTGCCGGGCGACGCGCCATCGAGCTCGACCTCATGACGGTGCAGCAGCACAACGACACCCCGGAGGAGGAGGACGTGACCGCGGCCGACCGCCTGATCGTCGAGTCGCCGTCGGTCACCGGCCTGATCGTGCTGCGCGCGCTCGCCCCGGAGCCCGGGCTGATGAGCAAGGCGCGCGAAGCCCTCGCCGCGGCCCAGTGCAGGATTCAGGGGTCGTAATTATTTGGTGACCAGCCGGTGAGCATCCGGCTGACCGCCGCATTGGTCGAGCTGCGCCGCGAACTCAGCGACCTGCAGGCGATAGCGTGCGATCATGCGTTCGATCTCGATGGCGGCGGGAGACGGCGAGGCGATCACCAGACGCTCGGCGGCATAGCGATAGGACCAGTGCCGTTCATCGAGCGAGCGGCGGACCCAGCCGATGATCATCCGGTTCTCGGCGATACGCCCGAGCGCGTCGTCGCGCTCGTCTTTGGTCAACCCCTCGACATAGGCGAGGCTGCGCTCGCGCTTGACGTCCATGTCGATGACCCGGCAGGCCACCGCCAGGAAGGGCCCGAACAGCACCATGTCGCTCGCGATGTCGTCGAGCAGCCGCCCGTAGCGTCCGGCCTCGGAGCGGAACGGAAGCCCCACCAGCATGTTGCCGTAGGCCTTGGCGTCGAACTGCAGCACGCTGGGCGGCAGGGCTCTGGCGACCCTCGCGCTCGCCAGGATCAGCTTCCACTCCTCACGGCGCTGCGGCAGCCTGATCAGGTCGTAGGCGCGATCGCGCAGCTCCTCCTCGGCATCGGTCAGCGGGTCGCCGGGAATGCGTGTGACCGGGCCGAGCGTCAATTGCCTGGGAAGAAGCCCGTCGAGCAACGAGGGTCGCGGACGATCGAAATCGCCGTTCCACAGCGAGCCGATCTTGTCGAGGAATGAAGGATCCGGGCGGCCGAGGTCCCCGGCGAAGCCGGGCGCGGTCGGCCAGGCGCAGACCGCACCGCCCAGAAGGACCGCCAGGAACAGGCCTCGCACCGGCCTCAAGTTCGAGTGCCGCGCCGTCGGCGCTTGCGGCGCGATGCGGAGTTTCTGTCGGGGGCGAGCCCGTCCGTGGGAGCATCGGTGCTGCGCTCGATGCGCACGACCGGAAGAATCATGATGATCGCCGATGCGCGATGCTCGGTGACGCCCGCCCCCCCCTCCGCGGATCTGCGCTCGCCGGGGAATCTGATCACGGTACCCATGCCATCCCTCTCGCCCTCGGCCCGCGACGGTTGCTCGCGGTTACGCCGAACGTCGTGTGGCGATTTAGCGGCAGACACGGTTAACGCTCTGTTACGTGGTTCACGCATGCGGATTCGCCGGGATGATTTGACCGCTTTCGACCTGGGCCAGCAGGCCGAGATTTGGGTGCCACCATTATCATGTTACCTCGACAGCACATTGATTTGAATTGGCAGATGGTCAGGACTGTGGCTGAAGCGGAACTGCGTGGGCCGTCTCGGGCTTTCGCCCCATAATCGCCCTGATCGCGCGGTCTCTGCGCCCTGGGGCGCGGCACGTTTTGCGAGATGCGGCTGAGCACGGGACTTGCTGACCCCGGGCCCCACCGTCGAGCCAGGTGATGAAGTCGCTGCCGGCAGGTTTCGGCGTCCGGAATTTCCTGGAGGATCGAATGACGACGCGGCCACGGATCGACGGCATTGATTTCTGGCGCGGCTTTGCCCTGGTGTCGATCTTCATCAATCATGCGCCGGACAATATCCTCGGCTACCTGACGCACCGCAATTTCGGATTTTCCGATGCCGCGGAGCTGTTCGTGTTCCTGTCCGGCGTGTCGGTAGCGCTGGCCTATGGACTGCGCTTTCTCGACGGCCGCGTGTGGGAATCGACGCGCGCGCTCGGTCGCCGCGTGTTCACCCTCTACTGGGTGCAGATCCTCATTTCGCTGCTCGCCGTCGTCATCCTGATCGCCTCGGCGACAATTCTGGACGATGACGACCTGATCGACGACGACGACCGCGATACCGTCCTCGGCACCCCGGTGCGCGGCATCGCCGCGATCCTCGGGCTGACCCATCAGCTGGCGTTCTTCAACATCCTGCCGCTTTATATCGTGCTGCTGCTGGCGACGCCGGCGCTGCTGGCTCTGGCGCGGCGCGACTGCAGGCTGATGCTGCTCGCCTCGGCCGCCATCTATGTGTCGGCCCGGGTGTTCGACCTCAACATCCCGAGCTGGCCGGTCGAGGGCGGGTGGTTCTTCAACCCGTTCGCCTGGCAGCTCGTCTTCGCAGTCGGCCTCGCGGTCGGAATCGGCCTGCGCGAAGGAGGGATGCTGCGGGACGCATGGCTGTTCGCGCTGAGCCTCGCCTTCGTTCTGGCGTCGGGGTTCGTCGTCACCAACGGCTTCGGCTTGATGCCGGACCTCTGGGACTGGGCGCGCGAGTCGCTCGACGTCGGCAAGACCGATCTCGGGGTGCTGCGATTGACGCATTTTCTGGCGCTTGCCTACACGATCTACTACAGCGGGCTGACCCGCCTGCTGGCGCGGACGCCGGTGTTCAAGCCGCTCTGCGTGATCGGGCGGCACAGCCTGCCGGTGTTCGCCATCGGCTCGCTGATCGTCACCGTCGACCAGGTGGTGATCGACACCTACGCCCCTGCGGTGCTGTGGACAGTCACCATCCTGGCGGCCGGAATCGCGCTGCAGTACCTCGTCGCCCACGTGCTGGCGCTGCGCGCCCACAAGGTGCGCGTCGCGCCCGTGCGGGTGCCTCAGGCGTGAGAGTTAACCGATCCTTGCGGTTAACGATTCGCTAACGAAACGTTCCTAGGATCGCCTGTGCTGTGCGACACGTGCTCGCACCCGCAGGAGGTCGCCGTGCAGGCACAGACAATCCCCAATCTCGATGGGCTCGACCGTCTGGCGTTTCGCGAGGGCGTCGACATCCGCCCGACCCTGATGCGGGTGCTCACCGACCTCTACGTGCAGAAACCCTCGCACTCCGTCGACGAGGAGCGCCGCTACACGGAGCTCGTGCTGCGGCTGATCGATACCGTCGACATTTCGACCCGGGCGATCGTCGCCAAGAAGCTCGCAACCTACCGGGCAGCGCCTGCGCCGATCGTGCGGCGGCTCGCGCGCGATGCCCTGGAGGTCGCCGAGCCGGTGCTGAAATACTCCCAGCAGCTGACAGGCCAGGAGCTCATGGCGGTGATGCAGGATTTTGGGCCGCGTTACGCCGAGGTCATCGCGTCGCGCCGTCCGCCGGAACCCGTTTTGGCGGGCGTGTCCGCCCCTGCTTCAGTCGATACCTCCCGGAAGGACGCTGCGTCCACCGGCGAGGGGTCGTTGCGCCCGAGCGCCGCGCCCGTCCCGATGCAGATCGCCGCGCCGGTCCCGATCCGGATCGCCCGGGAGGACGCCGTATCCCAGGAGAGAGACTTGGCGACGCCGGTTGCTGCGCCCGCTCCCTTGCCGACGGATCGCCGAGACACGGCACCCGCGGTCCGCGAACCGGCACCGAGCGCCACGCCCGCTGCGCAAGACATTCGGCTGGGAGAGCTTTTCTTCGCCGCGACCAGCGCCGAACGACGGGCCATGCTGGCCAGCCTCGACGGCGAAATCGCCGCGCCGGCGCAACCGCAGCCGGATCGGGCTCACGAGGTGTGCGCCCGACTGGAAACCGCCGCCCTGGAGCGCCGGCCCGAGGACTTCGCCGAGCAGATCGAGCTTGCGCTCGGCCTCTCGCCGGCGGACGCTTGGCGCATCGTTGCGGACGAGGACGGCGAGCCGGTGCTCGTCGCCGCCAAGGCGTTGGCGATGCCGCCGCCGGTCCTGCTGCGCATTTTGTTGTTCCTCAATCCGCTGATCGGCCAGTCGGTGGAGCGCGTGTTCTACCTCGCCCAACTCTACGACCGGCTCGCTCCCGCGGCCGCCTTGCGCATCGTCGCGACCCTGCGCGACACCGCGCCGGCGACCCGCCGAGCCGCTCATCGGCCGATGCTGTGGGACGACGACGCCGACCGCGGACGTCGCGCCGGCCTCGAGTCCGCCCGCCGCCCCGCTGGCCAGAGCGTCGGTGGCCGCCGCGATGCCGCGGCGACGGCGCGCCCGCCGGCCGAGTGGACGCCGGCCAGCCGGCCGAACGCGCGCTGAGGGTGCCGCTTCAAGGAACCACGTGGTCGAGCATGTTGCGGCCGCCCCGGTCTTCGACCTCGACGATCCACAGATCGGGATCATACCGGATCTGGCGCCCCAGATAGGCCTCGACATCGGCCTCGGGAACCGGCTGCGGAACGAAGCAGGGGCTGAACGCCCGATCGATCGGATGCAGCTCGTCGAAGGCGGTCTGTGGCGCCGGGCCGAACAGGTCAGCGGTGCCGTCGAGGCGGCTGATCTTGATGAAGACCGCGCCCGCCTCCTCGGCGCCGCGCCGGCGCACCACCGCCAAGGTCCCATCGATATGCCGCAGCCGGAGATAGGCGGCGACCCAGATGGCGGATTTGAGCCGCATCACTCCAGCGAGCGTCCGGTCGTGGCGGACAGCTCGCGGACCAGCCGGTCGGAGATCTGGCCGGTGATCGGCAGCTTGCGCTCGCGCTCGAATTTTTCGATCGCCGTGCGGGTATCGGGCCCGACCACGCCGTTGGCCTTGATCGGACCGTAGCCGAACTCGTTCAGGGCGCGCTGGACCGCAGTGACGCGGCGCGGCGGCGGGGCGATCAGCTCGCCGATCGGGTCCGGGCGCGCCGCCGGCGCCGGGCCGTGCGGCGCCGGCGCCTTGACGGTCGACCGGGAGATCGAGCGCAGCAGTTCCTCGCTCGGCTCGGGTGCCGGCTTGAGGCCGGCGGCTTCGGCAAAATCCTGAATCGCCGCGTCGGTGCGCGGTCCGGGCAGGCCATCGATCGGCCCGTCGTAGAAGCCGCGGCGCAACAGCTCGCGCTGGAGCTCGGAGATCAGCTCGACCCGCGGCCGCGCGGCCACCCCGGCGTCGGGCCGGGCGGAAAACAGATCCGCCGGCCGCGGCCGCGGCAAAGTGACGACGGCGTCGGCCTGATCCCCGGAGACCGGCCGCGCCTTGACGGCGAAGATCGGCGCCGGGTGCGGACCGGGCTGCAGGTACAGCGCATTGACGAGAATCGTCCCGACGGCGGCGGCGGCGACGCCGCCGCCGATCACGCCTCGCGAATTGCGCTGGATGAAGCGCAGCACGCGGCCGGCGATGCCGTGACGCGGATCGTCGCCGTCGGCGTCGAGCGCACAGCTCGAGGAGGGATTGCTAGGCACGCTTCTTCATCCTGACGTCGGTGGCAACCGAGGTCGGCGCGATCGGCGCGACCTTCGCATCCGGGCGGCGCTCGCCGCTCTGACAATCCATTGGCAGGCGCACGGTGATCCGCGTGCCCTGGTGGCGGCGGCTCACGATCTCCATAGTGCCGCCGTGCAGCTCCAGCAATCCCTTGACGATCGACAGACCGAGGCCGGTGCCATCATGGGGCCGGTCGTAGGAGCCGCGCCCCTGGAAGAATGGCTCGCCGAGATGCGGGATGTGCGCCTCGTCGATCCCGACGCCGGTATCCTCGACGGTGAGCCGCACGAAGCCGCGCTCGGCCTCGGTCGCGACCGCGACGCGGCCACCGCTTTCGGTGAACTTGATGGCGTTGACGAGCAGGTTGAGCAGGATCTGCTTGATCGCCCGCTTGTCGGCGACGATCTCGCCGATGCCGTCACCGTTGCACACCACGAGGTCGATGCCGGCCTCGCGCGCGCGCAGCACCAGCAGGTCGCAGCAATTGCGCACGACCGCGGCGAGCACGAAGGGCTCCGGGGTGATCTCGAATCGCCCCATCTCGATCCGCGACATGTCGAGAATTCCGTTGACCACCGCCAGCAGATGCTGGCCCGAATCGTTGATGAGCTGGGCGTATTCGCGCCGCCGCGCCGGGCCGATATTGAGCGCGTCGCCATTCACCAGCATGTCGGAGAACCCGATGATCGCGTTGAGCGGCGTGCGCAGCTCGTGGCTCATGGTGGCGAGGAAGCGGCCCTTGGCGGCGCTGGCGCGCTCGGCCTCGGCGTGCGCGCTCTCCAGCGCCTGCTGCTGGAGCTTGCGCTCGGTCACGTCGCGCATCACCGAGACGACTTCACGGCTGCCGTCGGGTTGTCGGTCGAGCGGCCGGCAGCGCATCTCGATCCAGATGAAGTCCGCGCCTGGCGAGCTTTCGGGGTCGAGCGGACCGCGGCGGAGGCGGAACTCCACCGATCGGCCGCCGGCGTCACGCGCCGCGTCGGCCAGCGCCGTCAGATAGGCCGGGCGGTCGGCCACGTGCACCCGGTCGAACAGACCATGGCCGATGAGCTCGGCTTCCGTGACGCCGATCACCGGCCCGGCGGCGGGCGAGACGAACAGCACGCTGCCATTACGGCCGTGGCGCGCGATGATGTCCGTCATGTTGCGGGCGAGCAGCCAGTAGCGGGCCTCGCCGACGCTTTGCACGCGGCGATCCGCGCGCGCCAGCGACTCGGCGGCGAGCGCCAGCCCGGTCGCGTAGAGCGCGGCGGATCCGATCCCCATGGCGGAGAATGCGGCGGCCGGCTCGGACAGTGGCGCCGGAAGCACACCCGTGGCGCCGAGCAGCAGCAGCAGGCCGGCCGTGCCGAGCGCGGCGCCCGCCGCAACGATGACGACCGGACGCGAGGCCGACAACGCGGCCTCGAACGGCACCAGCACCAGCCAGATTGCGGCGAACGAAGCGATGCCTCCGCTCTGGCTCGCCACCGCGCCGGCCAGCGCGGCAAAGGCCAGCGACGACAGCATGCTGGCGTGCACGAAGCGGCCGGTTCGTGACAGATACCAGGCGATCAGGATGGGAAGGATGAACCAGCCGAAGAACATCGCCTCGATCGCGGTCGGCAGCCCGCGCAGCGCCAGCGCCAGCGGGAACGCCGCGAGCACGATCAGGCCGCCGAGCAGCCGCGCAGCGATGAAGGTGCGATGGCGGGCGGCGGTCAGCAGGTCGCGTCGTGCCGATGCATGCACCAGCGAGTCGACGTAGTCGTGAATCGGCGCGAGAAGGCTCACGTGACACAAAACGCACGTCCCGCTCGACGACGCGCTCCCCTGACCTCGTTTACCAATCGTGTCAGAGGGCACTTAAACGAACGCTAAGGCGCGCCGCCGCCATGGACGCCGCGGCGCCACACTCGACGGCATCCCTCGCGGCGGCCATCGGGAAAAGCACGAAAAGACGACGAAATCCCGGTCATGCGGGGCCGCAGCGGGGCCGCGGGCACGATCGCCGGCGGCGACGGGACGAGTGGAATCATCATCTCATGGTGAACAGGCGGTTGCCGGCGAGGCGGCCCGCGCGGGCCGGCGGTACGCATTAACCCATGAATGAGGAGACTAAAATTTTCGGAAAATTCGCCGCGTATTAGCGGCGAATTATGGGAAAATCCACGATTGGCCGCACACCGCGCCTTGTAAGCCTTCTGCTAGCGTCATCGGTAATGCGGCGAACGGATACGTGCCGCCGGGACTGAAGGGCAAGGTCATGCGATTTCTCTTGCGGGTGGCGTTCTGGCTGAGCGTCGTCATCCTGCTGGTGCCGGCAGCGCCATCCGAGCGTACGGCAACGCCGCAGATCGGAGCCACCGAAGCGGTCTCCGCAGCCAGCGCCGCCGTGTCCGACATGCGGCAATTCTGCACCCGCCAGCCCGAGACCTGCACAGTGGGCGCGCAAGCGGTCGCACAATTCGGCCGCAAGGCCGAGGTCGCCGCGAGGATGCTGTACGAGTTCCTCAACGAGCGATTCGGCACCGAGCACGCCGGAACCCTGGCGACGACCACGACGGCCGCTCCGCATGCGTCCGAACGACCGACGGCGGCTAGCTCGGCGCGGCTGCAACCGGGCACGCTGACGCCAGCCGATGTCGGGCCGACCTGGCGTGGTCCGATGCCGCGCAGAGAGATCGAGACCAAACCGCCGGCTTGACCGGCCAACCGCTCGACACATCGTCTCGGACAGCCTGTACGCCGGGCCGCCCGGCGCATATATCTTGGCGATAGTGCGCAACGGTCAGGCCATGACGATCGACGACATCACCGAGAACTTTTCGCTGCTCGACGATTGGGACGATCGCTATCGGTACGTCATCGAGCTCGGCCGCGGCCTCGCCCCGTTGGCCGAAGCCGCGCGGACCGATGCCAACAAGGTGCAGGGCTGCGCCAGCCAGGTCTGGCTGGACACCACGGTCGCGCCGGACGGCAACCGCGGCCCGGTCATGACCTTCGTCGGGGACAGCGACGCGCACATCGTGCGCGGGCTGATCGCCATCCTGCTCGCGCTCTATTCGCATCGCACCGCCCGCGACATACTGGCGACCGACGCGATTACGGTGTTCGAGCGGCTTGGCCTGCGCGAGCATCTGACCCCGCAGCGCTCCAACGGCTTCCGCTCCATGGTGGAACGCATCAAGTCGGACGCGCGCAACGCGCTCGGGGCCGCTGCCTGAGCCCGTCCGGTCACCCGCCGGCACCTGAGCGATTGCCGGGCCGAATTTGTTGCGGGGCGTCTACTTCCGTCGCCGACGCTGCTGGCCGAGACCCATTTGCTTGGCGAGCTGCGAGCGGGCCGCCGCATAGTTCGGCGCCACCATCGGGTAATCGGCCGGGAGCGCCCATTTGTCCCGGTACTGCTCGGGCGTCAGGTTGTACTGGGTGCGCAGGTGCCGCTTCAGCGACTTGAACTTCTTGCCGTCCTCGAGGCACACGATGAATTCGGGCGTCACCGATTTCTTCACCGATATGGCCGGCTTCAGCGCCTCGGGCTGCGCCTCGACCTGGCCACTCGAGACCCGGACGAGGGCGCCGTGGACCTGGTTGATCAGGTTCGAAATGTCGCTCGCCGGCACCGTATTGTTGCTGACATAGGCGGACACGATCTCCGCCGTCAACTCGATGAAATGGTCACCGTTCGCATCGTCATCCATGAAATCCGGGCCCCGCCGTCGATGGGTCTGCCGCGCGATCGATCGCCCCGCCACCGAATCGAGCGCATTACTGGAATTTTCACTCGGCGGCTCCGTCGCGACGCCGCGGATACATGGCATCCGCGAATCGGATGCGACGATTTACTGAGCGCATATAGTATTGAATTGCGCTGAACGCAACATAAGATTCACAGTACCGGACAAATTCTGTGAGTGACTGGATTAATCTGGCTCATGCCGACGAGGTCGAAATATAGCGATAATGACGCAGACCACGTCGATCGGCGCCGGACCTGCGGGCGCGGCGGAAAACTCGCTTTTTGGCGGCGAGAGCGCGTCATCGACGGTGCCCGGCGGATGCATCACTTGGCTTTGACGGCACGTGACTTGCGTATTCGCCGCACCGCATTGCGCCCCGCGGGTGGCCCCGCTAGACACAGGGCGCGGGTCGGGCCGCCCATCCGAGTGCCGGCGCGCTTTCGTCCCCGTCAGACATCATTCCCCGGCGCAGCGTTGCTGAGCCGCACCATGCCGTGAAGGCACCGCAATGCTCAACCGCAACGACACAGTGCTCAGCGAGCCGCAGGCAGAGCGGCGACCGAGCGTCAGCACCTGGCACGGCGTCACGCTCACCGACGAATTCGCCTGGCTCAGGGCGGCGAACTGGCAGGAGGTCATGCGCGACCCGGGCGAGCTCGATCCGGCGATCCGTGCCTACCTGGAGGCGGAGAACGCCTATGCGGATCAGTCGCTCGCCGACACCGTGGAGCTCCAGGACACCCTGTTCGGCGAGATGAAGGGCCGCATCAAGCAGGACGATTCCACCGTGCCGGCGGCCGACGGAGCCTTCGCCTATTCGGTCGGCTACCGCGAGGGCGGGCAGCATCCGATCTTTCGCCGCGAGCCGAGATCCGGCGGCCCCGAGGCGACCCTGCTCGATGGCGACGAGCTCGCCCGGGGCAAGAGCTTCTTTCAGCTCGGCGCCACCCGGCACTCTCCCGATCATCACTATCTCGCGTGGTCGGCAGACGAGGCCGGATCCGAGTTCCACACCATCAGGGTGCGCGACATCGCGACCGGACGGGATCTCGCCGACACGGTTGCCGACGCCGCCGGCGCGGTGGTCTGGACGGCGAGCTCGCTTGCCTTCTATTACGTCCGCCTCGATGGCAACCACCGGCCGTC
>JBEKZK010000720.1:0-3325 GCA_049509935.1 Xanthobacteraceae bacterium
GGCGCAGCACCTTTTCGGCATCCACCGGGAGGAATGCCGCCTCGATGCCGATGCGGCGACTTGTCGATCATCCCCTCGGCCGCCGCGTAGACCTCGCCGCCGAGCACGCCGGCCTTGATCGGCTTCCTCGCCTTCTGCTGGATCTCGTCGACGTGGGCGAGCAGGTCGACGAGCTCGGCGTCCGGCGCCGCTCCCAGGATGCCCATCCGGCAGAGGTCGCCGATGTAGCCCCGATAGTTGCCGCCGGAATCGAGCGACATGATGTCGCCGATCTGCAGGGTCTGCTCGGACGGCGCCCGATTGAGGCTGGTTCCGGCGGTTCCCAGGCAATATTCGAAGGTGAGATCGCGCTCGACCTCCTGCTTGCGCAGGATGTCGACCACCTCGATCTTGGTCATGCCGGGGCGGCAGCGGGCGAACGTCGCCTGCATCGCGGCGACCACCCGCTCGGACGCCTCGCGCAGCAGTTTCAGCTCCTGCGGCGTCTTGACGGCGCGCAGGCGTTCCAGCGGGAAATAGCCGTCGACGATCTCGGTGTTGCCGAGGTTCTGGCGCAGCACCTTTTCGGCATCCACCGGGAGGAATGCCGCCTCGATGCCGATGCGGCGGATGTTGCCGTTGAGGCGCCTGATGTGGTCGACGGCGAGCTGCATCGCGTCGGTCGAGCCCGACGACGACGTCTTCACCGCCGGCGGCCAGAACTTGCCGAGCTCGCGCTCGTGGGCTTCCAGCCGGTAGCCGACATAGGCGGAATTCTCCGGCTTGCCCTTCTGGTAGAACAGGACCGGCAGGTAGCGGCTGACCCCGATCGCGTCCATGTAGTCGAAGAAGAAGAAGCGGTAGCCGCCGAGCAGATACTGGATGTTGTGCTTGGAGGTGACGACCAGCGCGTCGAGATCCGCCGCATCCATCAGGCCGTCCAGCTTGGCGGTATCGAACGGAATGGCCTTGGCGTTTACAGATTGCACCTGTTCCATCGATTCCTCCGTTGTGCGGGCTGGCGCCTGGCCCCGCCATAGCCCTGCCCGGACCCGATCCGGGATGGACGCCGGTTCACCGCCACGAAACGCGCGCCGTTCGATGATTCTCCGAGGCACATCCGGACCGTACCTGAACCGGTCATGCCCGTTCCGCGGCCTGTGCGCTCGACCGCGACTGACCGGCCATTGTGACCCGGATGCGTCCCGGCCGCAATCGCCCGCCATGCGCCCGACCGGGTCTCACCTGCCTGCGATGGGACCCTTGCTGGTCGACCGGATGGCTGGAAGCGACAGCAGCGCGAGTGCCGAGAAAGCTGCGCCCGCCAGGAACGTGCCACGCGGGCCGGCGATGTCCCACAAGCCACCCGCCAGGATGCTGGCCGCCAGCGTCGCCAGCCCGGTGACGAGATTGAATGCGCCGAACGCAGTGCCGCGCAGGTCGTCCGGGGCGGTGTCGGACACCAGCGAGGCCAAAATCCCCTGGGTCAATCCCATGTGCAGACCCCACAGCGCCACCCCGATGGCGAGCGCCGCCAAGCCGGTGCCGAGACCCAGCACCAGGTCGGCCACCACCAGGAGGGCGAAGCCGGCGGCGAGCACGCCGGACCGCCCGATCCGATCGGACAGCACGCCGGCCGGCCATGCGGCCAGCGAGTAGACGAGGTTCATCACCACCATCACGGCCGGCGCCAGCGCGATCGGCAGTCCGACCGACTGGCCGCGCAGCAGCAGGAAGGCCTCGCTGAACCGGGCGAGCGCGAACAGCGTGGCGACGACGACGACGAGCCAGAAGCGGCGGCCGAGCCGCCCGAGCTCACGGGTAGACAGCGGCGCCCTCACCGGCGCGGTTTCGGCGCGAGGCGCCGGATCGCGGACGCCGACCAGGATCAGCGCAGCCGACAGAATGGCCGGGACCACGGCAATCCAGAACACCAGAGTGAAATTGTCGCCGGTCAGCATCATGAAGACGATCGCCAGCAACGGGCCGAGGAAGGCGCCCACGGTATCGAGCGCCTGGCGCAGGCCGAAGCTCGCGCCGCGCAGCGCCGGCGGGCTGAGATCGGCGACCAGGGCATCACGCGGCGCGCCGCGGATACCCTTGCCGACCCGGTCGACGAAGCGGGCCGCGATCAGCCAGCCGATGTTGGGGGCGAGCGGAAAGACCGGTTTGGTGGCGGCCGCCAGGCCGTAGCCGATGGCGGCGAGGAGCTTGCGCTTGCCCAGCCGGTCGCTGAGCGCGCCGGAGAAGATCTTGGTGATCGACGCGGTCGCCTCCGCGACGCCTTCGATGACGCCGACCGTCAGGGTGGACGCGTGGAGGACGCCGACCAGGTAGAGCGGCAGCAGCGCATGGATCATCTCCGATGAGATGTCCATCAGCATCGATACCAGGCCGAGCGTCCACACCCCTGCCGGTATTTCGCGCCAGCGCAGGAAAGACGTGCGGTCGGCCGAGGTCATGAGAAGCTCGGGTGAAACGCTTGGCTCCGCCGGTGCCGAAGGTCCAGCAAAGCCCCGTTCCCAATCACGATCGATCAGACGTGGTCTGCCGGCGCCGGAATGATGCGTGCGTAGTGCGTAGGATGGGTTGAGCTCTTTGCGAAACCCATCGATGGGTTTCGTGGCGAAATCGGACAAGGGCCCGATTTCGCCACTCTACCCATCCTACAGGCAGCATCCATCGCATCGATCGTCTACGCCGCCTCGCGGCTGCGGCCCGGGGCGAAGCGGCGATAGAAGGCATCGCCCTTGGCCGCCATGTCGATGAGCAGCTTGGCCGGCTTGAAGCGGGCGCCGTGCTTCTTTTCCAGCGACTTGCACAGGTCGACGAAGCGTTTGGCGCCCATCGTGTCGATCCACGACAGCGGACCGCCCGTGTAGGGCGCATAGCCGAAGCCGAGGATGGCGCCGACATCGGCCTCGCGCACGTCGGTGAGCACGCCCTCCTCGAAGCAGCGCGCCGTCTCCAGCGCCTGGATCGCGAGCAGGCGATGCTTGAGCTCGCCGACGTCGATCGTATCGGGGTCGAGCTTGTGCGGCTGCAGGTCGGCGAGGCCCGGCCACAGGCGCTTCGGAGCCTTCTCCGGATAGTCGTAGAAGCCCTTGGCGTTCTTGCGGCCGAAGCGGCCGCGCTTCTCCACCATCTCGTGGAGCAGCGCCTTCTGCCGCGGGTCGATGGCGTCGGCCCCGAGGTCGGCTTCGGTAGCCTTGAGAATCTTCCAGGCGAGATCGACCGCGACCTCGTCGTTGAGCGAGAGCGGACCGACCGGCATTCCCGCCATGCGACCGACATTCTCGATCATGGCGGCCGGCACGCCCTCGGCGAGCATCAGATGGCCCTCGCG
>JBEKZK010000721.1:0-3325 GCA_049509935.1 Xanthobacteraceae bacterium
CACTTGTCCGATTTCGCCGCGAAACCCATCGATGGGTTTCGCAAGAGCTCAACCCATCCTGCACGCCGAAATGATTCGAACGCCTGCGCCGGCCCTCCCGTCCATTTTGCTGATGTGGCGCAGCCCGCGGGGCCGCGGACCGGCCGTCATCCCCACACGCGCTCGGCGAGCGCGGTGATCCACACCAGGCCGGCGATCACCAGCGCCACCAGCGCGGCCGCCGAGCCCATGTCCTTGATGCGCCCGATCCCCGGGGATTCCGCGGTGGTCAGCTGATCGGCGAGCTTCTCGATCGCGGTGTTCAGCAGCTCGACGAGGAGCACCAGCAGGACGACGGCGACGAGAGCGAGCCGCTTCCACGGCCCGGTCGCCACCACGAGGGCGAGCGGCACGGCGACGATCAGGAGCGCCAGCTCCTGGCGGAACGCGGCTTCGCTGCGCGCGGCCGCGACGAAGCCTTTCCAGGAATTGATGGCAGCACGCAGCAGTCGGCTCATGGCGGGGTCCGGTGCGGACCGCGACCGGGCCACGCGTCCTCATGTTCTATCACGGCCGGACCGCCGCGGGGCAATGGCAAACGAGCCGTTAATGCCGCCCGGCGAGTGACGACAACCGCATTAATGCTTTGAAAAACTTTCTACTTGAAGATGTCTACGTAGTTTCCCGAGGACCACGATGTGGTCACGTGGTCAGCCGGCGCCCCCGCGACATGCGACCGCGCCGCAGCGGATGCGCTCGGACCGACACCTGCGGCAACGACGAGGCGCGCTCATGATGGTCGAACGTATCCGGCGCATTGCAACAGCGCTTTCCGATATGGTTGAACGTGAAATCTCACGGGCCGTGCGCGGAAAGCGCTGTAGCTTCGATGCTTGTCGCATTTCCTTTCGGAAAACCGGTGTCCACTTTTCCGGGAAATGCTCGACCTCCGCGGCCCGATAGTCGCGCCCGGCTGGATCACGACATGCTCCGGTTCTTCCATGACAGCTCGATCCGCGCCAAGGCGTTCGCGGCGTCCGTCGTGCTGTGGATCTGCCTGGTGGTGCTCGGCACCAACGCCTATGTCACGCTGGAGAATTCCGCCAACGGCCTTGCTGCGCTCTCGACCGTCAACCTGCCGCGACAGCAGGCCGTCGCCGATCTGACCAGCGATCTGATCGCCACCCACGTCAAGATATTCCGCTACGTCTCCTGGGCCAGCAACGGAGTCAACCCCGATCTGCTGGCGCTGCTGCGAGCCGAGGTGCTCGCCGACCTCGACGCCCTCGAGCAACGGCTGGAAGCCTTCTCCAGACGGCTCGAGACGACGCCGGCCTATCGCGCCACCACCGGTGAGCTGGCCGCCAAATGGCGGAAATACCAGCAGTCCGCCCGGGACAACCTGGACGTCGGCGGCACCGATGCGCCGCTGGCCACCACGATGCTCGGCGGCACCGACGGCGACTATCAGCAGGTCGCTGCCGATCTGGCCGGCATCTCGACCTCCGTGACCGAGCAGACCCGCGCCATCACCCAGGGCCTCGCGGTCACCGCCGACACCAACAGGCGGGCGATGGCGCTGGCCGCGGCCGCCGGCGTGCTGGTCAGCATGATCGTCACGCTCCTGGTCGGCAGCTCGATCGTCCGGCCGATCCGATCGGTGACCAGGGTGATGACGCAGATGTCCGGCGGCGACATGGATGTCGCGATCGGATACCGCGACCGCGGCGACGAGATCGGCCAGATGGTGCAGGCGATCACGGTCTTCCGCCGGAGCACCGAACGGCACAACAGGCTGCTCGAGGAGCACCAGGCGGAGCTGCGCCGGCAGAACCTGCGCTTCGAGGCCGCGCTCGACCACATGTCCCAGGGCCTGGCGGTGTTCGACGGCGAGCAGAGCCTGGTGGTCTGCAACAAGCGTTTTGCCGCGATGTTCGACCTGCCCGCCGAGCTGACCGGGCCCGGCACGCCGCTGCGCGACATTCTGACATATCGCGCCGCGCACGGGACGTTTGCCACCGGCGATATCGATCGCCACATCGGCGACCTCGTCGCGCAGACCGAGCAGGGGCGGTGCTGGACCCGCATCGTCGACCTGGCGGACGGCCGCATCGTCTCGATCTCCTACCAGCCGATGCAGGACAACGGCTGGCTGGCGATGCACGAGGACATCACCGAGCACCGGCGCAGCCAGGCGCGCATCGAGCATCTGGCGCACCACGACTCGCTGACCGACCTGCCCAATCGGGTGCTGCTGCGCGAGCGGCTCGAGCAGGCGCTCGGGCGGGTCACCGGCGGCGAGACGCTGGCGCTGCTCTTCCTCGACCTCGACAACTTCAAGGACGTCAACGACACCCTCGGGCATCCGGTCGGCGACGAGCTGCTCAAGGCGGTGAGCGTGAGGTTGCGCGACTGCATCCGCGAAGGCGAGACCGACACGATCGCGCGGCTCGGCGGCGACGAGTTCGCCGTCCTGCAGCTCGCCGACGAGCAGCCGGCCGGGGCGGCGGCGCTGGCGCAGCGGATCATCGAGGTGATCGGCGCGCCCTACGCGTTCGACGGCCATCAGGTCCATGTCGCGGTCAGCATCGGCATCGCGCTGTCGCCCAAGGACGGCACCGATCCCGACCGGCTGCTCAAGAGCGCCGACATCGCGCTCTATCGCGCCAAGTCGGAAGGCCGCGGCACCTGGCGGTTCTTCGCGCCCGAGATGGATGCGGCGACCCAGGCGCGCCAGGAGATCGCACGCGATCTGCGCACGGCGCTCGGCAACGGCGAGCTCGCGGTGTTCTACCAGCCGATCGTCGACCTGCGCGGCGACGCGATCTGCGGCTTCGAAGCGCTGCTGCGCTGGCGCCATCCGCGCCGCGGCCTGGTGCCGCCGCGCGAGTTCATCCCGGTCGCCGAGGAGCTGGGCATCATTGGGCCACTCGGCGAATGGACGCTGCGGCAGGCCTGCGCCGAGGCGGCGCGCTGGCCGGCGGACATCGCGGTCGCCGTCAACCTGTCGCCGGTCCAGTTCAACAGCCGCAATCTCGTACAGATCGTGGTCGGCGCGCTCGCCGCCTCGGGGCTGCCGGCGCACCGGCTGGAGCTGGAGATCACCGAATCGGTGCTGACGCGGAACGGCCGGTCGAATCTGGCGATCCTGCATCAGCTGCGCGACCTCGGGGCGCGCATCTCGATGGACGACTTCGGCACCGGGCACTCGTCGCTGAGCTATCTGCGCAGCTTCCCGTTCGACAAGATCAAGATCGATTCCTCCTTCATCTGGGACATGCCGCGAAACGCGGAAGCCGTCTCCATCGTTCGCGCCGTCGCCGGCCTCGGCAACAGCCTCGGCATG
>JBEKZK010000722.1:0-3325 GCA_049509935.1 Xanthobacteraceae bacterium
CGTCGCGCAGGATCTCGCCGCCGAGAACGACGTCGAAGTAGACCGCATCGCCCTTCCATTCGCAGAACGTGCGGCGGCCGGACGGCCGCAGGAGGGACATGGTCACGTCGTCGGGAGGAAAATAGTAGCTCGGCGGATGGCTGGTTTCCAACGTCCGGATGCCGCGCCGGGTGGCGGCGACGGTCACGCCGCGATGGACGATCTCGAGATGCCGCCGGCTCGGCTCCGCCACCGCGGGGCGCGGATAGGACCACACGCTTTCCTGCCCGGGGCCCAAGGGATCGGGTGTCACCTGCATCGAGCTGCTCATGGGAGCTACATAGGCGCTGCACGGGGCGATGTCAGGCCTACGTGGAACAATGCCGCCGATCGGGCGTTCACATCGGCCGTTGCTCCAGGCGTGTCCGGCACGCAGGGCCCGCCGGAAATTGCCGGTACTGCGAGGCCGACAGAGCAGCCCCATGCCCGACCATCAGCCAACACCTCCGACTGCGGCGGCGCCGCGGCGGCAACCGAAGCCGGCCGATCCCTGCACGATGGTGATCTTCGGCGCCGGCGGCGACCTGACCAAGCGGCTGGTGGTGCCGGCGTTGTACAATCTCTCACATACAAACGCGCTGCCGGAGAGCTTCGCGCTGATCGGTGTGGATCTGGCGGCGGGAGATTCCGGCAGCTGGAGCGACCATCTGCACGACATGCTGAAGAGCTTCGTCGGCGACGCCGGCGCGGAGTTCAACATCGACGGGATCGACGAGGCGGCATGGCAGCGGCTCGCCGCAAAGATGTCGTACCTTCAGGGCGACATGACGAGGCCCGAATTGTACGACCGGATCGGCCACGCGCTCGCCGAGGCGGAGAAGACGCATGGCACGCAGGGCAACGTCATCTTCTACCTCGCGGTCGCCGACCGCTTCTTCGGCGAGGTGGTCGACCAGCTCGGCAAGGCCGGGCTGACCGATCAGGTCGAGGAGCAGACCGGCAAGCAACGGTTCTGGCGCCGCGTGGTGATCGAGAAGCCGTTCGGCCACAGCCTGGACTCGGCGCGCGAGCTCAATGCCCGCATCCGGCGCACGCTGCGCGAGGACCAGATCTATCGGATCGACCATTTTCTCGGGAAGGACACGGTTCAGAGCATCATGGCGCTCCGCTTCGCCAATGGACTGTTCGAGCCCATCTGGAACCGCGACCGGATCGATCACGTGCAGATCACCGTGGCGGAGACGGTGGGGGTGGAGCGGCGCGGCAAGTTCTACGAGAGCACCGGGGCGCTGCGCGACATGGTCCCCAACCATCTGTTCACGCTGCTCTCGATGGTGGCCATGGAGCCGCCGACCGACTTCGATGCCGCCTCGATCCGCACCAAGAAGGCCGAGGTGTTCGCCGCGATGCCCGCCGTCGATCCGGCCCTGGCGGTTCGCGGCCAGTATGCGGCCGGCACCGTTCAGGGCCGGCAGGTGCAGGCCTATCGCGACGAGCCGAACGTGGCGCCGGATTCGAGCACCGAGACCTACGTGGCGATGCAGCTCGAGATCGACAACTGGCGCTGGGCGGGCGTGCCGTTCTTCGTGCGCACCGGCAAGCACATGTCGTCGCGCAAGACCGAGATCGCCATCCGCTTCAAGCAGGCGCCCTACGCGCCGTTCCGCGACACGCCGGTCGACTCGCTGCGGCCCAACTGGCTGGTGCTCGCCATTGCGCCGGACGAGGGGATCTCGCTGCAGTTCGAGGTCAAGCGCCGGGGGCCCACGGTGGACCTCGCGGCGGTGAAGATGGATTTCCGCTATGATGACTGGTTTGCGAAGGAGCCGAACGTCGGGTACGAAACGCTGCTGTACGACGTCATGATCGGCGATCCGACGCACTTCATGCGCGCCGACATGGTGGAGCAGGCTTGGCGCGTGGTGCAGCCGGTGCTCGATGCCTGGGCGGCGCGGAAGGCCGAGCTCCCGGACTACGCCTCCGGCAGCGACGGCCCGAAGGCGGCCGATGAGCTCGTGGCGCGCGATGCCGACCGGGCGTGGCGGCCGGTGGGGTCGGAGCAGTAGCCTGGAGTTCCACGGCATGGCGCCAAAATGTTAGGGTAAATGCGCGCCGTGGAAATCCAGGCTAGTGCGGTGAGCGGGCGCGGGCGATGAGGGAGCGCATGACGGAAGCTGATCGGCCACCTCGGCGCACCTGGTCCGCGGCGCTGGCGCACGCGATGACCGAGCCGGTGATCGCCGTGGTCATGGGCGTCTCCGGGTCGGGAAAGACCACGGTCGCGGCGCTGCTCGCCGCAGCGCTCGGCTGCCAGTTCCAGGAGGGCGACGACCTGCATCCGCCCGCCAACGTCGACAAGATGCACAGCGGCATTCCGCTGAGCGATGCCGACCGGTTGCCCTGGCTGCACAAGATCGCCGAGGTGATCGATCGCTGGCGCGCGCACGGCGAATCCGGCGTGCTGACCTGCTCGGCGCTGAAGAAATCCTACCGGCGCATCATCATCGGCGATCGCCCCGACGTGACGCTGGTGTTCCTCAAGGGCTCGCGCGACCTGATCCGGCGGCGGATGGCGGCGCGGCACGAGCACTTCATGCCGGTCGCCCTGCTCGACAGCCAGTTCGCGACTTTGGAGGAGCCGGCCGCGGACGAGCATCCGATCACGGTCGATGTCGGTGGCAGCCCGGCCGACATCGCAATCGAGATCGTGCATCAGCTGGAAGGACGGCAACACGACGCCAGAGCGTAGCCCGAGTGCAGCCCGGATGACATGGAGCGGCGGTGCCGGCTGCATGGCCGCTCCCGCATGTGGCTGCGCTTCATGCGGGCTACGCGACGACCTCGCGAGGATCGCACCATGACGACGACCACGGTCGGGGCGGAGCACATCCCCAGGCTGCGCTGGGGCATCGGGGTCCTGCTCGGCGCCGGCGTGATCAATTATCTGTTCCCGACCTGGCTGCCCGAGCCGCCGGACGGAGCCAGATGATGCCGGAGATATGGGTCCAGTGTCCGGACACCGGTCGCGAGTTCTCGACCGGCATCCATACCGACAAGGCGAGCTTCGACGCTCTGCAGGACGTGGCGGCCCGCGCCTGGTGCCCTCATTGCCGGCGCGATCACGACTGGCGCAAGCGCGGTGCCCGGTTGGCCGAGGCGATCCCGACCGCAAGTTGGGTGAATGCGCGAGACGGCCGGCGCAGCTGAATGCAAAATAGAGTAAATAGGGGTCAGACCACTATTTGCTTATTTGCTATCTATGCGTTCTGCGGCGGGCGAACAACGCGGAGGGCGGACAAAATAGTGGCTCTGTCCTCATCAGAAAACGTGGTCTGTCCCCTATTAG
>JBEKZK010000723.1:0-3322 GCA_049509935.1 Xanthobacteraceae bacterium
CGCTGCTCGCCTGCTGGCCGATCTCCCTGATCGAGGCGGACAGCTCCTCGGTCGCCGACACGCTGTTCTCGACGCTTCGCGTGGTCTCGACCGAGGCCATCGAGGCGGACGCCATGCGGTCGCGGGTTTCCTCGGTCGCGCGCCGCACCGTGCCCGACGTGCTCGTCAGCGAGACCGACGTGTCCTTGATCGCCGCGATGATCTCGCCGATCGCATCGTCGAACTGGGCGATGGCGCCGTCGATCGCCTCGGCCCGCTCCTGCGCGGCCTTGCCGGCCAGTTGCTGGTGCAGCGCCAGCGTCATGGCGAGGTCGAAGGCGATCGCCTGTGCCACGATCTTGCAGTAGGACGCGACGCGCCCGCCCGACAGCCGGTGGCGGCGGGCCTGCGCATCGAGCGCCGCCTTGAGCACCAGGTTGCCGACATGGATGCGGGCACGCCCGTCGAGGCCGATGGCCGCCTCCTGCTCGATCGTCCGGCGAAACGATTCGAAATACGTCTCGTCGAACCGGCCGCTCAGGAAGATCTCGAAATGGCACAGCTCGAGCCTGCGGATCAGGTCGCTGTGCCTGGAAAAGATGTCGGCGACGTGCGGCAGCTTCAGTGCCGCCGCGACGAACTCATCGACGGCGCGGACGAGATGCGGCCGCATACTGTGGAATCCGGCGCTTAACGCGGCTCGGGCCTTGTCGTCGAGCTCGTAGAGCGCCAGGCGGGTGGCATATCCGGACGGCAGATCGGCGTGGGCCATCTGATGTGGACTTCGTGAGCGGGGGCACGGAACCTACGTACTGTCCCTCTTGTCGTTACTACCGCAAGGTTGATCAATCCTTAACGGCCGATCACCCCGGCTCGGCGTCGGAGGCGTGCAGGGTGACGCCGACCATCGGGTCGATCGGCTCGTCCCATGGCCGCAGCGCGATCATGCGGCGGGTATCGGCGTATCCGGCCTGCCAGCGCGCATGGATGGCGGCCTGCGAGAAGTCGATGTCGCGCGAATAGCCCTCGCCGTCGAGCCGTCCGGCATTGATCTCCACCAGATGCATCACGGTCCCGCAGCCGTAGCCGGCGAGCGCCTTGACCTCCGGCGTGCGCCGCTTCTCCGCGGGCAGCATGCGCACGAGCTCGCGGACGACGTGGCGCAGCTGATGAATCTGCGCCTGGCGCACGATGTGGCTCTTGGAGCGGCTGGCGAACATGATGTCCTTCTGGCGGTCGATCACCTGCATCACGGATCCGGGCTCGGGGCCGCGCGTGTGCCAGATCTGCACCGCGAAGACGACGGAATTCTTGCGCGGATTGTCGTCGAAGATCGCCTCGAGCGGCGTGTTCGAGTAGACGCCGCCGTCCCAGTAGGCCTCGCCGTCGATCCGCACCGCCGGAAACGACGGCGGCAGCGCGCTCGATCCGATCACGTGCGCGAGCCCGATGGTGTCCTCCCGGGTATCGAAGTAGCGCGGCTGGCCGCTCTGAACGTGGACCAGGCCGACGGTGAATCGCGGCTTGCCGGAATTGAGGCGCTCGACGTCGACCAGGGTCGGCAGCAGCTCCTTGAGCGGCTCGACCGTATAGACCGCGGCCTGCTCGACGCCGACCTGGGCCTCCGGGCTCCAGGCGGTCGCGAGGTTCGGCGAAAAGAAGCCGGGCACGCCGGACAGGGTGGTGGCGAGGCTGTTGGTCAGGTTTTCGATCTGGCGCGAAAACGTCCCCCAGGCCGAGGGCGGGCGCTGGATGTGCGACCAGAACTCGCGCAGCCGCTCGAGCCGATGCGCGATGTCGTTGCCGGCGATGATGGATCCGTTGATGGCGCCGATCGAGGTGCCGATCACCCAGTCGGGCTCGATGCCCGCCTCGTGGAGCGCCTGGTAGACGCCGCCCTGATAGGCCCCGAGCGCGCCGCCGCCCTGCATGACGAGCACCACCTGGCCGGGCAGATGCGCGTCAGCCGCGGGATCGGTCTTCTCGGCGGGACGGAGGTCCTCGGTGGACGACATGTGCGGTCGCTCCTGGTTCGCAACTGCCCGCCGGACCGTACGGATGAGCGGGACCGCGCCGACGCAATGACTCGCGGCTCCGCCGGTCCCGGTGCCGGCAAGGTCGGCCGATGACCGGAATGTTAGAGCATTTCCCGGAAAAGTGGGCACCGGTTTTCCGCAAGGAAACGCGGCAAACATCGAAGCTGGAGCGCTTTCCGCCGACGGCCCGTGAGATGTCATGGGCCACCTCATCGGACCTATCGGGAAGCGCTGTAGCGACGGCCGGGAGATTTCATCCCATGACCCGCGCGATGATCGCCGCGCCATCGGCGATCAGATAGTCCTTGAACGCCGCCGCCGCCGGCGACAGCCGCTTGCGCGCCCGGTGGACCACGTGCCAGTCGCGCATGAGCGGCGTCCCCGTCACCGGCAGCACCACGAGCCGCTTGGCGGCAAGCTCCAGCCCGACGGTGTGCAGCGACAGGAAGCTCACGCCCATGCCGGCCATCACCGCCTGCTTGATGGTCTCGTTGGAGCCGATCTCGGTGGTCTCCGCGGGTTGGAAGCGCTGCGCCGCGAACGCCCGCTCCATGGCGTTGCGGGTGCCCGAGCCGGACTCGCGGATCAGGAAGGTCTCGCCCGCGAGCTGCGCCAGCCGCACCCGGCGCCGCCGCGCCAGCGGATGCTCGGGCGCCGCGATGAACGCCAGCGGATTCTTGGCGAACGGCACCGCCACCGTGTCGAGGCCGCGCGGGGCGCGGCCCATCAGGGCGAGGTCGACGGTATTGTCGGTGAGATCGCGGACCACCGCCTCGCGGTTGCTGACGCTCATGCGCACCTTCAGGTCGGTGCGGCCGCGGCCGAACTCGGCGAGCAGGCGGGGCGCGAAGTAGACCGACGTGGTGGTGGAGGCGAAGTGCAGCTCGCCGCCGCCCGACCCCTTCACGGCCTCCAGCGCATCGTCGGCCTCGCGCATCTGGGCGAGCACGGCGCGCGCGTGGGCGGCAAGCACCGCGCCGGCACGGGTCGGATGCATGCGCCGGCCGATCTGCTCGAACAGCGGGATGCCGACGGCGTCCTCGAGCTGGCGGAGCTGGATCGAGACCGCCGGCTGGCTCAGGTGCAGCTCGGCGGCGGCGCGGCCGAAATGCAGGTGCCGCGCCGCCGCTTCGAAGATGCGGAGCTGGCGCAGGGTGGTGCGCTGCAACATCGCCATGTTTCGATTTCCTTATTGAATTCATAACAACATTTAAATGGACCTTATGCAACTCCGGCCTATGGTGCGGCACCTGAACAAGGAGGATCCGATGGGACAAGAGCCGTCGTCGCGGGACGTCAGCGATCCG
>JBEKZK010000724.1:0-3317 GCA_049509935.1 Xanthobacteraceae bacterium
CGCCGCTGTCTCGCGGTGTGAGGAGAACCAATGCCTGGACCGACCATCACGGTCTACACCGATGTGAAAAGCCCCTACGCCTACCTGGCGAAGGATCCGATCTACGATCTCGCCCGCGACTTCGACGTCACCCTCGACTGGCTGCCCTACACGCTCGACATCCCGAGCTATCTCGGCAGCGCCAGGGTCGATGAAAGGGGCGAGGTCGTCGAGGCGGCGCGCAACGCCCACCAGTGGCGCCGCGTGCGCTACTCTTACATGGACTGCCGGCGCCAGGCGGCGAGGCGGGGCTTGACCATCCTGGGTCCGCGCAAGATCTGGGATTCCTCGCTCGCCGGCATCGGCCTCATCTGGGCGAAGCGCCACGGCGCCGCGGTGCTGCGCGGCTACCAGGACCGGGTGTTCGAGCGGTTCTGGCGGCGCGCGCTCGACATCGAGGATTCGGCCGCGATCGCCGCGGTGCTGGCCGAGGCCGGCGCCGACGCCGGTGGCTTTTCCGCCTATCTGAGCAGCGAGGGGAGGCGCGAGCACGATGCCGTGCGCGATGCCGCGGAAGCCGCCGGCGTGTTCGGCGTCCCGAGCCTGCTCGTCGGCGGCGAGCTGTTCTGGGGCCGCGAGCACCTGACGGATATTCGCGAGATGCTGGCTCCGTTGGCCCGGTAGCCGGCCGCGAGGCGCGGCAGCCCGCCGTGATCTCGGCCGCAAGCTGTTCGATCCCGACTTCGACATCGACGATGTGGGCCTGCCGCCAAACTGGTTCTGCCCAAGAAGTGAGAGGAGGCAGGTCGGCCTCGGAAGTTGGGACCGAGATTGGCCCAGCCTCGGACAATTCAGGTCCCCGGTTTCGAGTGCCCGGTGTGAGCTTCCTGGGTGGCGTCCCGGCACCAACGATAGAAGGCGTCGTAGAGTCCCAACCCGGCGTCGAGCTGCGCGAGGTCGTCGGCATACATGCGCGACAGCCCGAGCGAGGCGGCGAGCAAGCCGGCGGCTTGCGGCGCCAGCTCCATGCGGCCGGTATCAGCCCCCCTGACGATGGCGGCGAGACGACGCAGCGGATCGGTCGCCAAGCCGAATTCCTCGATCATGACGTCGAACGTGCAAAGGTCGGCTCCGGGTTTGCCGCGGTGGCTCCAGAACACGCCTTCGACGTCGAACGGGGTGGCGGCGAACCGTTCCGCGACCCCTTGCACTTCAGCAGGAGCGACGAACAGGAATACGGCGCCGGGATCGATGAAGCGCCGGATCAACCACGGGCAGGCAATGCGATCGACCTTGGGCCGGGAGCGTGTCACCCAGACGGTGCGCCCCTGTCGATCCGGCGACGGCATCCTCGCGGTCTCCACAAGGGGCAGTGCGGCCTTGGACCATCCGTCGAATCCGTCCTCCAGGACATCGGTCGGGATCCCGGAATGGCGCAGCCAGGCTCCAACGCCCTGGCTGACGTTCCCGCCCGTCCGGCAGATTACAATGGCGGAACGGCCGGTGAATTCCCCGGCCCAGGTCGACGGATCGGCATGAGGTCGCCGCATGGAACCGGGTATCAGGCGGGGACTTGCCAGGTAGTCGTCGTCGGGGCGCACGTCGACCAGGGCCGGGCAATGCGGTGTGCCGACGAGCCGCACGAGCTTGTCGGGCGAGATCGAGCTTGGTGAGGGCATGGCGCGTCCTTGCGTTCCATCTCACGGCGCCGACGGCCGACCGGTGGGGATTCCGAAGGTCAAGCCAAGACGCAATTCGCTGACCGGATGGCCGTTGACGAGTGCTTGCCTCAGGCCGACGTCGAACGCGAGGTTGTCGCGGACCTGCCAGATCGCTCCGACCAGGCCGGAAAAGGTCTGCGACTGATCGGAGACGCTGTCGGAATACAGTTCCATGACTGGCCTGATCGGCCACTTCGACGGTCCTTCCAGAATGGCGTCGACAAAGAGCTCGCCTCGCTGGTCGCGCGTCAGATTGGTCATCAGGTTCAGGTGAACTGTCCCCCATTCCCAGCGCTGCGACACGATACCGGACCAGCTGGCGCCGACACCCTGCTCGGCGTTGACGTCCGGCAACAGAAGTCCGAACTCGGTGGCGATGCTCGGCCCGGTCTTGTCCTGCAAGGTCCCGGGCCGAAGCACGTTCTTCAGAAACACGCCGTTGTCCGTCAGGATGCCGCGGCCGGCCGGCGAGAACGGCGTCTCGGCCTGGGTTTGCAGGACCATTTCCCAGCGTTCGGCAAAGCCGTAGTTGTAGACCACCGCCGGCGCCACGAGGGCATTCCGCGGGCCCTCATGCAACAACCCGGCAGGCTGCAATTCGACCTCCACTTCGCCCACGTCGGCAACCGCGGCGTCGGTGCCGTCGAACGGACGATAGGCGGCCGCCGGCGCAATCCACGGCAACGTGAACAGGCCGACGAGCAATGCGGTCGTCGGCCGGGCAAGATCGAGCCGTCTACAGCACTTCGCGGTCATGGTGAACCACTTGTTGCGGCGCCTCGACACGGGAAGCGCTGTAGATTCCCTTGTTGCGCATGTTCTTGATCGGCGAACCGGGTCCACTTCGCCGGGACATGCCGTAGCCAGCCGACCGGTCAGCAGACTCCGCTGGTGTAACGCAGCGCCCATGTCAGCGCGAGACCCGCCACGGTGAATAGCCTGACCAGGCCTTCAGGGCGGCATTGGCCCACCCGGTCGAGGTGTCGGTGTGGCAGAGGTTGCAAGCATTGGGAATGCCCAGTGTCTGGGCCTCCGCTGGTGGGACGAACCTGAAAGTATGACTGCGGACCCTGATGTCGGCGATCGTGTCCGCGGCCTTGGGCATGTGGCAGGCGATGCACGCGCTGCCGGTGCTGCCGGGCTTGTGATGCGTGTGCTCCTCGAGGCTCGCCGCATGCGGCCCGTTCTGGCTGTTGGTGCCATGGCAGGCGAGGCACATCTGGCTTGCCGGCTCGCGCAGTTGCGCTTCATTCCTGGTGCCGTGCGTGTCGTGGCAGCTGAAGCAGGTGACGCCGCGATTGTACATGAGGCTCTGGACGAAGTCGTTACCCTGCATGCGGTTCTTGTGTGCGGTGCCGTCCGCGAAGTGGCCGAATGTCGTCTCTCCGAGCTTGTGCTCCTCCAGCTTCCAGAAGTCGGCGAGGTTCAGGCCCATATGGAACCCGACCGGCCAGTCATAGTACTTGCCGGCGATCGGATTGGTTGGCGGCTGGCCCTGCGAGTGGCACTGAATGCAGGTGTCGTTGGCACGCACGTAGTCGAGGCGTGCCGGATTGACGATGGTGTCGCGCGTCGGGGTCTTCACGTGGTCGCTGCCCGGCCCGTGACAGCGCTCGC